>CAYXYO010000264.1:0-5562 GCA_964469365.1 uncultured Desulfobacterales bacterium
GGGCGGGAGAGCTTCACAATACCTGAAGGGGTTGTGATTGTCCCCATGGACAGGGCCACAGGTGAAATAGCTGATCCTGATGACAGGAGCAGGAAGATTGTCTGGGAGGCTGTTCCAGAGGAGAGGATTCCGCAGATGAAAAAGGCGGGGGGCTACAATTTTCTCGATGACTGGATACGGGAAATAGGGGAATTCTTCAAAAATCTTTAGGGCGTTTTGTGATATGTCGCAAGGTGTTGTGTTGCCTTGGCCCATGATAAATAAATGATGTAATTTTAATGTCAGGAGATCTGTAATGAGACAATATGTGATTGACGAGCTTCATCATGATGAAGTCCAAAAGATACGGCAATATCTTGAGGAAAGATGTGACCAGGCCGGGATAGGCAATATCCTCTGGCTTAATATGCCTGAAGAACATCTCACCCCTGATCAGAAGAAACATGAAGCATGTGCTCCCCATGTCGTGGGAATAGAGATCATGGAAGATGCCGTATCCTTTGAAATGCTTGTCAGGAGCAGAAACAGAATGAGATGCGAGTGCATAGGTTTTGCGACATCAAGGCAGCGTGATTTCATTCTGGGGTTTGTGGATGAGATGATAAGGGAAACAGGTTTGAAGATTTGACGGATATATCGCGTGTACTTTCAAGGATAACATGATGGTTCAACTCAATATTGATTGTGAAGGTCCTGTTACAAGCAATGATAACGCCTTTGAACTGTGTGAGGAACTGATCCCCGGCGGCGGAGAGTTCTTTGCCCGCATAAGCAGGTATGATGATTATCTTGCTGACATTGAAAGGCGTCCGGGTTACAAGGCAGGGGACACCCTGAGGCTTATTCTTCCATTTCTCAGGGCCTGGGGATGCACCAACAGGATCATGCGGGAATTTTCTGAAAAGACTCTGCTCCTGCTGCCAGGAACAGACAGGATGCTCCCATTTGTAAACAGACTGATGCCGTCCTTTATAATAAGCACCAGTTACAGGCCCTATCTTGACGCCCTCAGCGTGGCTGCCGCCTTTCCTGTTGAGCATATATACTGTACTGATATTGATATGGAGAGAGTGGATATGAGCGCTGATGAGGCCGGGCGCCTGAAAGCTCTTCTTGACGAGATAAACAGTTTCCCTGTGCTGGAGTGGAACCAGGCTGCCTCGGCTCCGGGCGATCTTGATGTTGAAAACATGAAGATTGTGAAAAGGCTGGATCATATCTTCTGGACAGAGATCATGGAGATGGAATCCGGGAGGTTCGTCAGGGAAGTAAATCCTGTTGGAGGCAAGGAAAAGGCCAGAGCCGTTGAAGACAGTCTTGCGCGGACAGGCAATTCCCTTTCCGACGTGTTTTATGCAGGGGACTCCATTACCGATGTCCAGGCACTTGAACTGGTCAGGAACGGAGGAGGCCTTGCAATGTCTTTTAATGGCAACAGCTATGCTGTCAGGGCCGCATCCTGGGCTGCCGTGTCAGGTAATACAGGGCTTATAGGCGCAGTGGCGCACCTTGCGGCAATGCACGGCACATCATGCCTTGATGACCTTCCGCTTGATGCGGGGGGGAGGTGCGAAGGAAAAACCCTTGCTGAATGGATGAAAGGCAAGGGAGTTGACAGTGAAATGACAGGGCTGATCATGGATTTTACCCAGGGCATTGTCCCTGCCATTATACCTGTTGACATGGATAGCTGTGACACTATTATAGAGGAGAGTGAAAGGATCAGGAAGGATGTGCGTGGCGTAGGCATAGGAGAACTGGGTTAGAAACATGGCTGAACCTTTAAAAATCCTGGTCCTTGATGATGAGGCAACAATCAGAGACCTTACTTGTGAAATGCTTGAGGTGCTGTCGTATAAAGTCGAATCCGCAGGAAGTTGCAGGGAGGCCGTAGCAAAATACAGGGAGGCCATGGATTCAGGGCATCCCTTTGACCTTGTCATCTTTGATATCAATCTTAAGGGTGACAGGAATGGCTTTGATACGCTTCAGGAGATAAAAAAGATTGACGATAACGTAAAGGCTATTGCCGCCACAGGGTTTGCAGGCCCTGAAATCGGCAGTGATAACATGGAGAATGTTTTTGATCTCGTGATTAACAAACCTTATACAATGTCCGTTTTGAAGGACGCGATATGTAAGGTGGTTGACGCAAACTGACATATCAAATCTCTCGTTTGTAATATTGTCCCTTATGTCGCATTTCTGTTTCCGCATTGTGCCTGACTCGCAGTCCATATTCATCAATTCTTTTGACATATTGTGAATATTCATGTAGAAAATGTGACAATTGTGAACAGGCTTGGGCTTCATGCCCGGCCTGCGTCACGTATCGCGCGGATTGCTTCACGGTTTACCTCTGAGATCTTCCTTGTCAAGGAGGGTGAGGAGGCCAATGCGAAAAGCATTCTGGAGGTGTTGACCCTGGCCTCTCCCAAGGGGACTGAACTTGTCCTGCGGGCAAAGGGGTCGGACGCGGAACGTGCCGTCAAGGCTTTGAAAGAACTTGTGGACAGCGGTTTCGGAGATATGAACGGATAGGTTGTACAGTATGCGGCTAAAAGGAATAGGGGCATCGCCAGGCATTGCCATAGGAGCGGCTTTTGTTGTAAATGCCGCCAGGCATCATATCGTCAGAAAACATATCCCTGAAAATATGCTTGAAAGGGAGCAGCAGCGGTTCAGGGATGCCGTTTCCGAAGTGGAAGAACAGCTTTCTCGGCTTCTTGACGAGATTCCGGAAGAATTAAGGGCGCATAGCGACATACTGAAATCCCACCTGATGATGCTTGAAGACCCCATGGTCTATGACCGCACCCTTGCACTTATAGAAGAGCAGGGGATCAATGCTGAATGGGGTCTGGACAACGCCCTTGCCGATGTGCGAAAGCTGTTTTCAAAGGTGAAGGATTCCTATATAAGGGAACGTCTTGAAGATATAGAGTTCGTGGTCAAAAAGGTGCAACTGTTCCTTGCGGGAGAGGATGCCTTTATAGATATCTCGGAGATCAACGAGCCGGTTATAATAGTCGCCAGGGATTTGTCTCCTGCGGATACCGTACAGATTAATAAGGACAAGATACTTGCCTTTGTCACAGAGGTTGGGAGCAGGACGTCGCATACAGCTATCCTGGCCCGTTCCCTTGGGATACCGGCTGTGGTGGGCCTGGATATGGTTACCTCGCGTGTCCAGTCAGGCAGGCATGTCATTGTTGACGGTACAACAGGCAAGATGCTGGTTTCACCTGAAGAGCATGAGATATCAAAATATCTGCAGAAGCAGCAGAAGTATATCAATTACCGTCTTGAGATAGTTCATCACAGCAATTTGCCGGCAGAGACAAGGGACGGCTATCGCATAAGAATCAAGGCAAATATAGAGTTCGTGGACGAGATACCATCGATAATTGCCAATGGCGCAGAGGGCATCGGGCTTTTTCGCACTGAATTTCATTATCTTGCCAAAAAGGAACTGCCCACGGAAGATGAACTTTACAGCTCATATCGTCAGGTGCTTGAAAAGGTCAGCCCCTATCCGGTGACCATCAGGACGCTTGATATAGGCGGCGACAAGTTTCTTTCCAATATAAACCTTGACGAGGAGATCAACCCTGCCCTGGGACTCAGGGCCATAAGGCTCTGTTTAAGGGAAAGACAGCTTTTCAGGACGCAGTTGAGGGCAATACTCAGGGCAGCGTTGCACGGAAATCCCCGCATCATGTTTCCCCTGGTTTCAGGCATACAGGAGGTGCTTGAGGTTAAAAAGTTTCTTGCCGAAGTTGTTTCCGGCCTTGAAAGTGAGGGGACGAAATTCAAAAAGGATGTGCCTGTGGGCATCATGATAGAGGTTCCGACCGCTGTGCTGATGTCCGATGTTCTGGCGCGTCACGTTGACTTTTTCAGCATAGGGACAAATGATCTTATACAGTACTCCCTTGCGATAGACAGGGTGAATGAATCTGTGGCCCATCTCTACGAACCCCTTCATCCAGGCGTATTAAGGATGATAAAGACCAGCGTGGAGTCTGCCCACGGATGCGGTATCCCTGCTGCCATGTGCGGTGAGATGGCAGGAGTGCCCATGTATATTCCAATACTGATTGGCATGGGGCTTGATGAACTGAGCATGAGCGCCCAGGATATACCCAAGGCGAAACGTATAATCAGGAACAGCAATCAGGAACAGTGTGAGGAACTTGTCAGGAATCTTCAGAATATCTACTCATCAGACGAGATGAGGGATGCTGTCGTCAGATTTTTCAAGGAAAATTATACTGCTGATTTCTGGTCCGAGGAGTATGGGTACATGAACTGATATGTTGCCCTTTCCGCGCCAAACAGACGCGGAAAGGGTCTGCTTTCTCTCATCCTTTCTGTTTTACCATTTCCATAAAAGGCCTGAACAGGTCAATGGGGATTGGAAACAGTGTGGTGGAGTTGTTTTCCGCTGCAATTTCCCTGAGTGTTTGCAGGTATCTGAGCTGCAGGGCGGCAGGGGAAGCGCTTATTATGTCGGCGGCGTCTGCCAGCTTTCTCGCGGCCTGAAATTCACCGTCAGCATTGATTATTTTCGATCTCCGTTCCCTTTCCGCTTCGGCCTGTTTTGCCATGGCCCTTTTCATCTCGTCAGGCAGGTCTATCTCCTTGACCTCTACCTTGCTTACCTTGACTCCCCACGGCTCTGTGTCAAGGTCCAGTATGGTCTGTATCTTGTCATTGATCTGTTCACGTTCGGCAAGGAGCGAGTCAAGTTCCCCTTGGCCGCAGACTGAACGGAGTGTTGTCTGTGAGAGCTGGGATGTGGCAAAGAGGAAATTTTCCACCTCTATGACCGCCTTTGTTGCGTCCATGACCCTGAGATAGACCACCGCGCTCACCTTGACAGAGACATTGTCCTTGGTGATGATATCCTGTGGAGGCACATCCAGGGTTATGGTTCTCAGGTCAACCTTTTTCATCTTGTCAATAACCGGGATAAGTATGATGAGGCCGGGCCCCTTTGCCTTTATGACCCTGCCAAGCCTGAAAATTACCCCTCTTTCATACTCGTTAAGGACTCGAATGGCAGACGCGAAAAAGGCGATTATGATAAAAATTGCGAACAGTAAAGGTACATTAAACATCTTGGTCCTCCTTTCGGACTGTTGTCACCTCAAGTTGCATGCCTCTGATTGATTTTACCCTGACGGCAGTGTCAGGCGGTATGTTTTTTTTGCTCACTGCCTTCCATATTTCACCATGCACAAAGACCTTCCCTCCTTCAGGGCCTGTTGCGGTAATGGTTGTTCCTTCTTCCCCCTCCATGCCCTCCATGCCTGAACGCGGCCTGAGCAGCGCCGCCCTTGTCGCAAGCAGGGCAAGGGCGAACATGAATCCCCCTGTGATGATGACAACTGTCCACAGTATTTCAGGGTCGATTGAAATGCCTGTGGATGGGGCGTCAAAGAGCATCAGGGAGCCAAAGACAAGTGATATTACGCCTGCTGTGCCCAGGATGCCGTGACTGATCATAAAAAGTTCCAGTGTGAAGAGCAGCAGGGCAAGAAGTATGAGGAGAAGTCC
>CAYXYO010000265.1:0-38775 GCA_964469365.1 uncultured Desulfobacterales bacterium
CACGTTCCTGGACAACATAACCTGAGTCATAATCAAGTTCATACACAATTACACCTGTGTTGGCAGCCATGAAAACCAGGACTTCAGAGTCAGCGGCGTCACTGCCCGCGCTGTCAACCGCGGCATTGGCATATACAGTCACATCCCTAGCGGTTCCGTCAAAGGTGGCGCTTCCCACGGTATTAAAGGCGTCGGCAGTGGAAGTGCCGCCAATATTGGCAAGTGTGATATAACGTATCCAGAGGTTGTCCGGCCCGGCAATGAAGAGATAGTCCCGGGCCGCACTTCCATCCACATTGGCATTTACGGCAGCTACTGAAATGGCTGAAAAGCCTGTGGGAAGTATATCAAAATCCGGCTCTCCATTATCCTTCACAAAGTCGCCGTTCGATTCATCATAATATATGAGAAAAACAGCCCCGCCCGTGCCATCCTGCCTCTTGGCTGCAACGGCAAGATAGGTGATGTCACTGGCTGCATCGGCTTCGTTTACAATAACAAGGTCAGTTGGCTCATACTGGACACCGGGATCAGCCGGATCATATATCCTTATCCGTTGCGGAGATGCAAGCAGCCCCGCGGTGGAAAGGGTGTATGTGTAGAGGTAGTCGCCTGAAAGGGCATATACCCTGTCATACTCTGTGGATGGCGAGGCGTTCATGTCATCCGCCACCACCCTGGTTACGAACAACTGTTCATCTTCTCCCGTATAGTTGACAGTTGTCTCCCTGTCGAGAAGGCCGTAGGCAGGGGTGCCGCTGTCATAATCAAAGGTCGCCAGCCCTCCGGCCCCCAAGGCAAAAATCAGCTCGGCTCCACCGGCGGCAGTAACGCCCGGAATGCCGTCATACACATAACTCTGAAGGTTGTCATATTCAGGATCGGTTGCTGAAGAGGTTCTGTCCTTGGGTGACTCATAAAGGTCGGACAGGTTGGCCTTGGCAAATACGGTAACAGGCATTGCTGCTGCCAGAACAAGAATGGAAAGCAGCAGGCAGCAAGCGCTTTTTTTGATTGTGTATATGTTGTTCATTTTTTTTCTCCCTATTTTACCACCACGTTTGTAGCTGAAAATTCAGTGCTTTCACCATAGGTTACCGCCAATGAAACAGGATATGAGCCGGCAGGCATCCCAATGCCGGGGAGCACAAGATATGCCACATCCATGACAGGGTCCACATACCAGGCGCTTACGGCAATAAGGCTGCCCAGCACGTCCTGCCCCCCTGCCCGCAGACTTACATCAGTAATCCTTGAAAGATGCGGTATATATAGAAAAAGGTTGGCCACCTGCCCAGGATTGCTCCAGATCACCGGATCTTCAGCAGATCCGTAAATGCCCGGCCGTCCGCCGTCAGCGCCATAAAGATCATCCCTGAATGTTGAGCTGTTGGCAGCGATCATATAGGGAGCATTGCCTGTTATACGGAATGAAAAATTGATTTCAAGGCGTTTGATATTCCCTGCGGTCACCATGTAGCCAGTGGTTATCATTGCGCCTTGCACACTGGACTGCGCTATTACCCTGTCAGACGTTTCTGTCTTCACAAAGATAAGCCTGTCTGCCGGGAAGGTCATGGAAAAGCCACCTGCCTTGAGATTGTCTTTTCCTGAAACAACCGCATTTAGATAAAGCATGTTCCCGGCGGTTCGAATATCAGTTACATCAAGTGATGTCGCAAAACATATGGCAGCCGAAAAGCTGGCCCACATTGCCACCAGAAAGCATAGATAAACAGTCTTCCTTAACTTCATAACGTTACTCCTTTAATGTTGAGTTGAGATTGTCTGTGGAAAGTTTACAGATTAACTAAACTGTATCCCTTTCCACTATCTTACAAGCTTGACATATAATTTTTAACTTTATCGACCTTCCCGGTCAAAAACTTTAAAATTGGCCATGTTGTCCGGCGTTAAAATATTTAAGGTTGACAACGGTCAGCGCCATCCGATCCGGAAGGGTGCATCAGACCTCGCATAGGCGTTATCAGGATCATTGCTGCCGTTTCCCGGCGCGTTAAAAAAGAGGGATATCATGCCAGCGCCCCCGTAACTGCCTTCAGGAAGGCGTAATAGTCTGTTTGTCATGCCTTTTACAGGTCTGGCAGGCCATGACCTTAAAAGGGGTGCCAGCTCTTCATCACTTTCATGACAGTATGCGATTTCATAGGTTCCATCCTCCATGACCGTGGCCGGGCAGTAAAATTTTTTTTCGCTCCCATCTGGCTGATATGTAACAACGAGGTATCCGTCAGTTACCGTATTTTGCCATACGTCCACATCAATATTTACAAAGATTTCCTGTCCGGGCATGAAGTTTGCGGCACGGCTTCCGTCTGAACGTTGCAGGTCAAGCGACACGGTAAGGCGTCTGCTGTTGCTGACCGCCTGCTGAAACAGTGAAAATGATGAGAAATCAAACCTGGATGTCCCGCCGGAATCCACAAGGGAGAAGTTGTAAACACCGGCTGGCAGGTCTGCGCGCCAGTAAAGATGACGGCCATTTTCATCGGAAACGGCCTCCAGCTTCCATGTGCGTCCCGGCGATGTCCAGGCGTACCATGTGCCTGTGCCATCAGGCGTCAGGGCGGCCAGATCCAGGTCAATATGAATTGACGCGTCGGTATCATCAGGCATGGGGATGGTATAGATGCCGCTGTCTGTCATGGCGAGCATGCATGTCTCATACTGGTCATCCATCCTCCGTTTCGCAAATACAATGTCTTCAGGTGGTGACGGCAGGGGATAAAAACCTGTCTGAAGCATGGAGTTGTCTGTAAGTTCCATCACCGATACTCCCTGTTGCGTCATGACAAAGGCAAATGTGCGGCTGCCTGTCATTGCTATTTTGGGCGTTTTTCCCGAGGCGACTCCATGTTGTGTCTGTCCGCTTACCCACACAGACGGGGTGGTGAGGCTGCCGCCGGCTGAACCTCCCGCGCTGCCGGCAGCCCGGTCTCCCTGCAACATGAAAAAGGTTTCGCTTCCAGTGATTTTTGCCGAATGAAACAGGCCCGCTTCATCTTCCATAAATATGTATTTCCAGTCTGCCGCGCCGCTGCGTGGTATGAAGCCGGTCCTGCTTTTTCCTGTGATTACCGGCATGTCAGGTGTTGAAGCGTCAATGGACGCCACTTCTCCCTGTTCCGTAAAGGCGAGTATCCCCTTGCCGGAGCCAAGAACCCTGATTGCGGGAAGGTCAACAGAGGCCTTCAGGGCCGGTGCTGTCATGCCTCTGTCATCCACCAGTGAGTAAAAGAGCAGGCCGGTGGAAGTGGCTGCAACAAGGCGGTTGTGATGCATCAAAACATCATGCAGGTCTCCGGCAACGGTTATTGTCCCGGCCTCCAGCACTGCGTCACCTGCAAAAGGTTCATATCTGTACAGGGTAATAACAGAACGCGATGTTTTGACGGCAATCAGATATGAGGCTGACGACATGGCGCTGCTGCCTTCTTCAAGGGGCATGGAGACCGCTGCCATCATTTCGGAAGATATGTCGGGCAGGGAGACATAACCCCGCCTTGTCACTGTCATAAGAACCGGATCATAGGAGAAAACCGTAAGTCCGGCGCCGTGTTTCACAATGCCGCGTCCCTCTTCTGGGAACCAGAATGTCCTGCCTGCGGGTACATTGTCCGGGTTTCCTGCCCTGACAACGGATTTTTCAGGCGTCATTGCGTACAGGGCGTATCTTGTTTCGCCATTTGTTATGTGCAAAGGCCCCTCGTTTCTTTCCATATAGTTTGTCATGTCAAGGGCCAGGTTCACCGGTCCCGCGGCGTCAAGACCATTAACTGTCAGCCTGCCGTATGAATCGGTATAAAGGGTTGCCGGCAGGGATGTGGCTGACTTGCTAAGGGGCGTTACCCTTACGGAAACACCCGCAAGGGGTTTGAAGGTGTCCCCGTTTACCACAAGGGCAAGGAGTTTGCCTGCCCTGAGGGCGTCTTCCGCCTCTCCCCTTACATAATTTCCGGATTCAGGCAGGGTAACCTTCCAGGCAAAATCGCTTTCCTGCCATACAGTGATTGAAGATATCAGCATATACAGATGGTTATCGCCAGAAATATGCAGGGAATATGCGCCTGGAGTCATGTCAGTAACAGAAGCCCTGCCGTCCGAACCGGTGTACATGGTGCGTATGTTATGACCGTCCTGATTGCGGACCGTTACCTTGACCCGGTACAGGGGAGTGTTGTTGACGTCAACCACCTGCAGCAGCACGCGCCCCCTGCCTGAGCTGTTTCCACCCCCCTCCTGCACGGAAGATACCTTGCTTGCCCCTGGAGAGACAAACATGGAAACAGCGCTTTTGACACCGCCCCTGAGATCAAATGAAGCCTCCTGCATCTCTGTCCAGTTTCCCGAAGGGGCCTTCCACCAGGCGGTAACTGTTACGGAAGATGCCGGTTCAATCTCCAGTATATCCCATTTACCATTGCTGTCTGTCGCTCCGGAGGCAAGAATCCTGCCCGTCTTGTCATAAATGGCAACCTGGAGATCCGGAACAACCTGTCCGGTGGAGGCGTTTACAACCGACAAGGCAAAGGCGGCCTTGAGGTCAGGCTGTGGAACCGTTCCGCCTGAACATGCCTCGCTGACAGGCCGGAAGATTACCGGCACCACATGGAGGCCGACATCAAAAATATAGGTTGTTCCGATTCCCAAAAGCGTGTCAAATTCAACCCCCTGCCTGCCGTCGGCAAGGACGGTCACATGGTAAATGCCGGGAAAATCATGCGTAAATTCCGCTACTCCATATTCATCTGTCTGCAGGTTGAACACCCTGTTGTCACCAGTGGAAAGTATCTTCACCCTGGCGTCATTAACCGGGTGACCGCTGTTGTCCATGACAATGAAACGGCCCTGGGTCAAAAGCGGATGGGAGCCGGGCGAGGTCTTCAGGGAAAGGGAGGTGCTGTCAGGCACAAAATAGAACGTATATTTCGTAAGATATCCTTCCCTGGCGGCCACTGGTGAAAAGATATTCACTTCGTCCCATGCGACAGTGGCATTGTCTGACTCCACACTTCTTGAAACATGCACATCAAAGGGCGACTCTGACAGATCCACGTTTTTGAACATTATTTTGCCGCTGTTGTCCAGAATGCCTGAGTAGAGGGTGTTACCGCTGGCCTTGCCCACAAATTTCACGGCAAGTCCGGGAATGGCCATGGCAGTGGAGGGGTTTTTAACCGTAATTTCAATGGCGGGGCAGGTGGAGTTGTTGTCTCCGCCGTCATCTCCCCCTCCGATGTCATGATACTCTGTTATGGCTGAAAGGGTCTTCCCCATCTTTACGTATCGCGTAAGCCTTGCCCCGGCAGTCAGCACAGCCTCTATTTTCACACCCTGATATCCTGAGCGGCTGAGCACAGCTTCCACATCTCCGGGCAGCAGTTCTTCAGCCACTGCCTTGCCGTTTCCGTCTGTGAGCAGAGGCCCTCTGGTCAATCCTGACTGTTTCAGGATGACAGAGACGCCCGCAAGGGGTTTGTCAGACAGGTCGGTAACATGAAATTCCATGGAAGGACGTGCTGAAGGATCAACAGAACCGCTGTCAGAGAGCTGTTCCAGGGAGGCGTAAAGCCCCGCAAACGGGAGACGAAGGGGTACTACCCTGCCATCCGCCACGTCGGAACCAGGCACGTCCAGCTCCTGACCGGCATACCATGTCGTGTTGTCCGGGCCGGATTTTTCAGGGGTATTTACAATAAGATTACAGGATGAATCCGGAGACACAGGGGAAAATTCCGCATTGCCTGAGCTGTCAGTAACCCGTTTTATCACATTGAAAGCATCCTGAAGCGTGGCTGAAAGACCGGGCACCGCCTTGTAGGAATCCAGCGGGTCAAGGGCTTCAAGCCTGATGGCAGTGGCTGAAGTGGGATTTACAACGATTGTAAGCTCTTCATTCGTGGAAGAAAATTTTACAGGTCCCTCGAGTTCTGAAAAAAGTTCTCCGTTCCCGGCATGCCAGTAGAGGTCAACGCCGCGCCTTACCCTGTCAACATAACAGCAACCGTCTTCCCCGGTAACACATTCATAGGAGCCCCGGATCTCGCGCACATCTGCGCCCGGAACCTCGTCTCCGGCGGCAGAGCCCCTGTGAACGCATATCTTTACTGAAGAGTATTCATAAACCTGGTCAGATGGGGGAATCAGGGAGAGGATTGGCAGGGTGACGGCAACGGTTTCATCCTTGGGAACCTGAACAGTAACGGAGTATCCGTCATAAAATTCCTTCCTGGCCTCTACCCTGTAAGTCCCTTCCTCAAGGCCGTCAAATACGCAAAGACCATCCGCGCCGGTAAAGCATGATGTGATGATGCGATCTCCTGACCAGAGTATTACCCGTGCGCCGGATACCGGTTCAGACGAGGTTGATTCCACAACCCTTGCGTCTATCTCCCCAAAGACAGTAACAATCACATCTTCCCTGACACCAAAGACCGTCCATTTGCCTGACGCGTTTCCTGCCGAGTCAAGCACAAAGCCCCAGAGCGCATGGATGCCCGGCTCAAATTCAACTGTCTCCTCAATGCCCGTGGCGATCAGCGGATCGGATAACGGTTCGGATATGGCAAAGGGGTCCGCCCAGTAAACTTCCCCTGTGTTATTGCCTGAAAGCTCTATGGAGGCCTTCAGAAGTATGGAGGTTTCTTCATACCTCTTTTCATTTTCAGGTGACTCGATGGTGATGCCAGGCAATATGCCGCCCCTGTCAAACAGTATAATGCCGCCGCCTTGACGGTAGAGGGCAAGATCTGCCATGGATGGAGTGTTTTTTATGACCTGTAACAGGGTTAGGCCGTAAGCTGGCAAACTGTCCAGTTGAAAATGGAAGATTGCAAGCTCTTCCACCCCAACTGATGATACAGGTGTCTGAAAGGCAAAAGAAAAACGTATTGTCCTCAGATATGGCCTGGTCTCATCAAAAAGTTCATCCAGGCGGGCGGCTGCAAAAAAGAATGGATTGCCGCGGCTGGCCAGGGCTCCCCTGTCAACCTTTATCAGGTTGCCGTTAATGAAGACAGGAGAGACATAAC
This sequence comes from uncultured Desulfobacterales bacterium, assembly GCA_964469365.1. GTDB lineage: Bacteria > Desulfobacterota > Dissulfuribacteria > Dissulfuribacterales > QOAL01 > CAYXYO01. Next base: position 7,053 of record CAYXYO010000265.1, read on the forward strand.
GGCTGTCATAGAGAAAATCCACTGCCCCTGACTGAAGCCGTTCCCCTTTAAGAAGCATGGGAACGGCGGTTTCGCCGCCTGCCTGGCCTGAAACAGGGGCCATGAAAAAAAGGTCTGTTCTTGCTTCGGCTGCGACCGCGAAACAGGTGAATAATGCCATGAAAAAAAAGAAGAGGGCAGGCAGGCAGGGCCTGCCCCTGCTTTTTTTTGATATTCCTGTGAAAAGGGCTGAGGTCTTCATGGCATTATCCGTTATTCTTATCTCTTCATCTGAAGCAGTTCGTTCATCATGTCATCAGTGGTTGTAATTACCCTGGAATTTGCCTGGAAGGCCCGCTGGGTGGTTATGAGTTTTACAAACTCTGTTCCCATGTCCACTGTTGACTGCTCAAGTGCGTTTGATGCTATGGAGCCAAGGCCGTTGCTCCTTGGAGGCCCGGTGATGGGCGCTCCTGAGGCGGTGGTCTCCTTGAAAAGGGTGCCGCCCGCCTTTGAAAGGTCTGTGGCGCTGTTGAACCGGGCAAGGGATACCTGGGCAAGGGAGATAATACGTCCGTTGGAATAGCTCCCGGACATTATGCCTTCGGAATCCACGTTAATGCTTTCAAGGAAACCGGCTCCAAAACCGTTCTGGTCATAGAAGAGGGTGCTTGAACGGTTGGCGTACTGGGTGGTGCTTATGGCCTCGGTGTTCCATCCTGTTACAGTGGGAGGGGTGGTGGTGCGGTCAACCGTGGCATTTGAACCAAGGTTGAATTCAATAATCTGTGCCGACTGGTCCTGGCCGGTTGTTGTGTCGATTGTTCCGGTTGGCGGCATGAAAAAGGCCACAAGCTGCGGGTAGTTGTGATCTCCGTATGTGGCGCTTTCCCATACGCCGCCGTTGAATCTCTCAATGGGGGATGTGGGATCTCCCGCAGTTCCGTATATGGAGTCTATCTGTCCCTGTGGAGTGAAACGTATATATCCGCGCATGAGCATGCCGGCGCTGTCAGTGCCTGCCGCGGCGCTCATGTCCTCCGAAGGATCAACGGCAACAAGGAATTCCCACTCACGTTCATTGGTGGTGCGGTCAAAGTAGATGCTAAGTTCATGTGTGTTGCCAAGGCTGTCATATACAGACAGGGTTGACTTGTATTCATAATGGACATTTGGTGTAAGGGTGCCTGCCGCCTTGCCTGATGATGATGTCCAGTCATCCCACAATGTGGATGAGCTTACAGGGCCGGTCAGACGGCTGTCCAGGTTGACCGCGACTGTAGTCTGGTCAGTGGCCACAGGAGGGGAGGAGTTTGAGAGCTGTACGTCCCCAATGGCTCCAACTATTTCAGCAGAGCCGTCAGGCTGGGTCTCCATGGCCCATCCCTGGACCCTGAGACCCGAGGGATTTACAAGATATCCGTACTGGTCTATGTGGAACTGGCCTGACCTTGTAAAATACTGGCTGTTTTCTATGTTGGGGTCTGTGACAATAAAGAAACCGTTGCCTGCTATGGCAAGGTCTGTGGGAGATGTGGTACTCTCAAAAGAACCCTGGGTAAAAAGCGGCGCCACATCTGACATGGCTGAGCCTCGTCCTATCTGGGAACCTGTCCTGGCAGTGTTGACAGACTGGGACATGATATCCTGAAAGGTCGCCCTTGCCCCCTTGAATCCATTGGTATTGGTATTGGATATGTTGTCGCCTATTACCTGCATGGCGATTCCCTGGTTCACCAGTCCGCTTACTCCTGAGTAAAGTGCGCTTGAAAGTCCCATATTTTTCTCCTTTTCCAGAGTGTAGTGTTTGTTTTATTTGTTTAAAGAGTTGTTGCCCTGACAGAGTCAAACCTGTCATTTAATCTTCAACCATCCATACCTGTGCAATCGTGATGCCAGGTCCGTTATCTATTGCGAGTTCAGGCAGGCCGTCATCCCTGTAGGTTACTCCTGAGACTACGCCTGTTGTCCACAGGGTTGCCTTAAGGTCTTCTCCATTGTCATTAACAGCCCTGACATACACGGTATAATCTCCGGGAGGCACAGTGTCGCCATTCATGTCCGTGCCGTCCCAGTCCAGGCTGCTGCGACCGGCGGCAAGAAAACCTTTGTCCCATGAGGCAACCACATTGCCGTCACTATCCTTTATTGTGACATTACATTCGGCTGCCGCCTCATCCAGGCCGATGGAGAGTTTTTCAGGCCCTTCTTCTGTAACAGGCAGGTTGTTGCCCTCGTAACGCACCTTGTGACCGATCATGGAAACAGCGCTCATGGAAGTACGGGAGTTCTCTGCCTTTACCATATCCTCCATGGCGTCATTGTTCTTGTACATCAGGTCAACCATGTTGAACTGGGCAACCTGTGAAGCCATCTCCGCGCTTTCCATGGGGGCCATTGGATCCTGATACTGGAGCTGGGTTACAAAGAGTTTCATAAAATCATCCTTGTCAAGTGTGCCGTGTTCAGCGGCGGTCTCGTACCTGATCTCTTTCCCGCCAGGGGCCTGAAATATGTTGTTTTCAACTGAAGCGATAGCCATGACTTTTCCTTCCTGTTATATCAAGTTGTTACATTACCCTGTAAACCCCGGATTCCTGGACGGAATCCATGCCAAGGGCAGGGTTGTCGGGAATGTGCTCCTCATCATTCGCCATTACTGTCTCCCTGCCATGAAAAGCGCCGAAGCCCTGTTGTCCATGCCGACCGGCAAAAGTTTCCTGCTGTCCCACATCAACATTCGCGCTGCCAAGGGCATATCCGCTGTCTGCAAGATGGCCTCTCAAGGTGTCCAGGCCGGCATGGATGAGCTGTCTTGTGTCAGGATTGTCAGTGACAAAGACCGCTTTTATTTCATTGCCGCCATAGACGGAAATACGAATTTTCACGCTGCCGAGCTCAGGCGGGTTAAGGTGAAGCACCGCCCTGGATCTGTTCATGCGGACAGCCTCTGTAATGCCCTGTTCAAGCTGACCGGCAACCCTGACGGCCTCCTCATCTCTTTTCATGTGTGTGTCAGCAGGTGGCGTATTGTTGCCGCGTATGGCCGCAGGCGTCTCTGCCGACCTGTTCTGTGCCGTGCGCTCAGCCCCGTCCATGACCCGGGTATCTGCAAGGCCGACCTCTTTGGGCCCTTTGTCTGAATGCTGCCCATGGAGATTGTTATCCATGGATGCGGCGGTTTTCCCCGGCGTGACAGAAGAAACCATGATGGAGTCGTCAGGCATGTCGGACACGGAATCACCCCCTCCATGCCGGCTGTCAGAAAGGGTCACCATATCCCGGGCCGGGCCGGCGTCGCCTGACCGTTCCAGTGTTGATGAACGCGCCTTGCCATCTTCTGCTGGTATAGACATTGTCTGTGTATCTGGTTTGATTTCTGCTGCACTTGCATTGCTGCCAATTTTTTCTGGGGCAGCCATTTCAGCCACCACGTCAAGCTGTTCCAGATGTTCGAACTTCTCCAGCCCGGTACGTTGTCCAGAGGGATTGTCCGGCGCAATGTCTCTGTCTGTGTGGCCTGTAACGAGGGTTTTTGCCATGCCCTTTTCTGAAACAGCCTCTGCACGCAATCCCCCGGGTTCACTGTTTTTCATGCCGGGCAGGGCGCTGTCTTCAGACAGGGCAGGCATGTCCGTTGATTTGAAGTAAACGTCGCTTTCCGCTGATTCCGTATTGACTGTATGTTTTTCAGCGTTTTTCCCGGTTGTATTAACGTCCTGGTAACTGTTGTCGCCTGAAGCGCCTGGCACCGTCTTTCTGGTCATGTTGCCGGATGACTGCGTTACAGGCCCTTCTGGCTGAAGACCTTGCAAAACAGAGACGCTGTTTTTCCCTTTTGCCGATGTCGGGAAAACAAGTGGCTGTTGGGGGACAAGCTGTTCATGTCCGGCTTCTGGCATTAGTGAAGCTGATTCCTCAGCGAGTTGGCGAGACAATGCTTCCAGGATGTTGTTATTGCGTTTTTTCCCCGAAAGTTCCTTTTTTTCAGGCTGAAAGTCAATGGCCCCGGCTTGTTTGCCCGTTGCCTTTGAATTGGCTGGAAACATCCCGGTTGAAATGGCCTGGCTGGAGTTTTCCCTGCCTGTATTCACATCACTGCCCTCTCCCTGGTTCAGGAGATGTGAAAATTCGCCATGTAACAACCTCGCAAGCTCTTCCTTCATGGATATTGCGGGCCATCCGGACAGGCCTTCTTTTTGAGTATGAACGTCCGGCTTGTCCGGGGTTTCTGTTGTGTTTGCCCTCTTTTCATTCTCAGGGAGAGGGAGAAGATGGGAAGAGGTTTCCGGCAAGGCTGTTTTTTGCGTCTTTTCACCGGGAGCGCCGCTGTCTGACAGGAAATTGCCAGCCAACAGGTTCAGAACAGTTCCCGCAATTTTCTCCTGCTGTTCAGGGCGGTCAAAAACGGTTTTGAGATCATCCACCATCTGTTGAACAAGATTTTCACTGCTATCACCACCGGGGATGTCCATGTTCTCCCGGATGGGATTTCCTGATAACAGGTCGATAAGGAACTGCATAAGTGACCGCCCCTCTTCAGGGGAGAGGGAACTTGCTGAAAATTGTTCCGCAAGCTCCCGGGGCAGCAGGCCTGATATTATCTCTGTCCCTTGCCGGGGGCCCCCTTCTGTTTTTTGCTCTGCCTTGTGGATATCCTGTCCGGGAACAGCAATGGCGCCCAGCAGTTTTTCGAGAAAGGAGTCTCCGCCTTGCCCGGCATTTTTTTCCCCTGGAAAACCGCCAGTTGCTGTTTCAGCAGGTGAAAAACTGCCTATGTTGGTTAAAAAAGGCATGAATGTCATGGTTTGCTCCGTTTGTTTCAACAGGTGGTTGATAAAAAAATATCATACAAAAACAATATGTTATCGTGTGGCTTGCAGGTGTTCCAAATTCATGAAGAGAAGATGTGTCGCCATCTGGATAACTTATGCGTATTTTCCTTTGCGCTTACATGGTGCAAGCTCCATGCCTTGGTATTTTTGTGGTGGTGAAAAGGGAGTTGTAATGGGGTGTTTTGTTGTGTGAGTCTGCCGTCCTGTTTATTGTTGGCTGTAAAAATAAAGGAGAGAGGTTCTCTGCCATATTTTGTGGAAAGCCGGCCCCGTTCTCCATTTTATTTCATACAATTCCTTGATTTTTCCCATGAGACGGAATAAATAGTCTATTTTGAATAGCCTGATAAATAAAATTATATTCAGTCTGCTGTTATCGAGTTTACAAACCGGTTCTGAATGATAAGATAATATTTATACTGTTTGATAACATTTGCGTATGCGAGTGATGAGGATAATATCTGTGCATTGTTTATATGGAGACTCCGGCAACAACTGACAGTTGAATCAGTGGAAATACGAAGGAACAATTCTTCCGGGAGAGAATATTAATGAATATTTTATGCACTGGAGGGGCCGGTTTTATAGGTTCCCACCTCTGCGACTACCTGATAGAAAGAGGCGACCGGATCGCTGTAATTGATGATCTTTCAACAGGCAGCCTCGACAATATAGCGCACCATCAGGCCAATCCGGCCTTTGAATATGTGAATGACACCATCCTGAACGAGAAGATCATGGAAAGGCTGGTGGAAGGATGTGACGCAATAATACATCTCGCCGCGGCGGTAGGCGTGAAGCATGTTATCAAGAATCCCCTCTCTTCCATAGAAACCAATATCCTCGGAACCGAGATTGTTCTGCGTCTTGCCAACAGGTACAGAAAAAAGGTCCTTATAGCTTCCACGTCAGAGGTTTATGGAAAGCACATGCACTCCCCCCTCAAGGAGGATGACAACATAATATATGGCCCTCCAAGCACCATGCGTTGGAGTTACGCCGCTGCAAAACTCCTGGATGAATTTACCGCCCTGGCATACCATCGCACCAAGAAACTGGATGCTGTCATCTTTCGCTGCTTCAACACCATCGGCCCGCGTCAGACAGGGTTGTACGGCATGGTGGTTCCAAGATTCATTCAGCAGGCCCTTCGTGATGAGCCTCTGTCAGTATATGGCGACGGCAGCCAGACAAGGACATTCACCTATGTGGGGGATGTGGTGGAAGCCATTGTCCGTCTCCTGGATTGCGGCACCTGCGCCGGAGAAGTGGTGAACATCGGCGGAGATGAAGAGATTTCCATCATGGAGCTTGCCGAAAAGATAAGGGAAAAGACCGGCAGCAGTTCTGAAATCAGGCTTATACCATATGAAGACGCCTATGGCCGGGATTTCGAGGATATGATGCGGCGGGTTCCCTCCCTTGAAAAACTCCGCTCCATGATAGATTTTGTTCCAAGCACCAAACTTGATGAGATACTTGATATTACAATAGAATACTTCCGTTCAAGGTCAGTCTGACCCTGTTTGAAGATTTTCTACCATGGAAACAGGATGGCTTGCAAGCGGGCTTCATTTTCTCACATCCTTTGCGCTGTGCGTGGCCCTTACGCCATGCATCATATGGGTGGCCCACAGGATTCCCGGCCTTACTGCCGAACCGAGAAGCGACAGGTGGCATAAACGTCCGACAGCCCTTTATGGCGGCATTGCCATATTCCTTTCATATATCACCGCCTTTGTAATCTACCTGCCATGGTCCCTTCCCATGATAGCCATGGGAACAGGCGGTCTGCTCATATTCATGACCGGTCTCGCAGATGACATCTGGGAACTTACCGCCCAGGCGAAATTTCTCGCCCAGATAGTTACCGCCACAATAGTTGTGACCATGGGCATAAGGTTTCACGCCATCAGCATCCCCGCCTTTGATATTGTCTTTACCATATTGTGGATTGTGGGCATCACAAATGCCGTAAACATACTGGACAACATGGACGGGCTGGCCGCCGGGATATCAATGGTGGCGGCCACATCCATTCTTGTGTATTGCCGCATACATAACGGGGCCCCTGACGTCGCTGTGCCTGCCGCGCTCCTGGCAGGTTCCTGCGCCGGTTTCTGGATATACAACTTTAACCCCGCCAAGATTTTCATGGGTGACTGCGGCAGCCTCTTTCTTGGCTTTACCCTTGCTTGCCTCACCGCGGTCGGCGCATGGAACAGCAATGCGGCATGGCAGGATGCGGCATTTACCGGCTTTTCAAACCTTACCCTGCTTATGATAATTCCCCTTGCGGTTCTTGTAATACCCATATTTGACACTGCACTGGTCTCCTTTACCCGAACCCAGACAGGCAGGCCCATATACCAGGGCGGCAGGGACCACACATCCCACAGGCTGGTCATGCTCGGCTATTCGGAACGGCGCACAGTCATAACCCTGATGCTTATTTCCGTGGCCATGTCGGCAATGACCATGTATCTGTCCGAGCAGAGCATGGAAGGTCTCATGGTGGCCCTGAGCATTGTTGCCATTATCGCGCTCTTTTTCGGGGCCTTTCTGACCAACCTCAATACAGAAATATACCATTATGACAAAAACCCTTCGGAAAAACGGTCAATACTCGGACTTATCCTCAACAAGAAACAGATACTTCAGGCTGTTATTGATATCATACTGATCTCCACCGCCTATATCACTGCCTATCTGCTCAAGTTCGACGGAACAATATCAGACAGCAATCAGGCAATGATAGAAAAATCCCTGCCTGTCATCATTGCCATCAAGATATCTGTTTTCTGGCTCTTCGGCCTTTACAGGGGGCAGTGGCGTTTTGTAAGCATGGGAGATGTATGGAAGATCCTGAAGGCGGTCTTTATAAGCACCAGTATTGTAATGGGCGTGTTTCTGCTGGCATACCGTTTCCAGGGATTTTCCAGGATAGTGTTTGTCATTGACGCGATGTTGACCCTTCTTCTGACAGGGGGCGTAAGGTTCATTTCACGTCATTTCAACGAGTATTTCATAATTCACGCGGAAAGGCGGCACACCACGCCGATACTTATCTTCGGGGCCGGAGACGGCGGGGATCTTTTTCTCAGGGAACTGAGAAAAAGAAAGGGACACGATTTCCTGCCCGCCGGCTTTATAGATGACGACCCTGCCAAAAAGGGGCAGATTATTCACGGCGTAAAGGTCCTTGGTTCCCGCAGGGAGCTTCCCGCAATAATCAGGTCAAGGGGAATACGCAAGGTCTTTATCGCCATACTCTCGCCCCACGCCGGAAACCTTGATGAAATAAGGGAGATATGCGCAAAGGCGAATGTGCCATGTCAGAGGATGCGGCCCCTTATTCCCCTTGACGATGCGGTTCAGGGTCAAGGTGGGGGCGGAAGACATGAGCGGACAAAAATCATAAAACTTCAGGGAAGGAAAAGGGCTGATAAGAAGACATGACAGATAGAAAATTCAATAAAACAGAGATAAAAAAGCTGGCCAAACAAGTTGTGGCGGAAAAAAAGGGCGCATGGGAACAATGCCGGGCCTCTGAAAAGAAGGAAATTTTCAAATATGCGGAACATTACATGGCCTTTCTCTCCATGGTCAAGACAGAAAGGGAGGCCGTGGATTTTATCAGGAAGGAGGCCATGTCAAGGCGTTTCCGGGAACCCGGCAAGGGAGGATCGAAAAAACTCTTCTGGTCGTTCAGGGGAAAAAGCGCCGCCCTTGCGGTAACCGGGGCCAGGCCGGTGTCAGAGGGCATAAGGATAGTGGCCTCGCACATAGACGCGCCGCGCCTTGACCTCAAGCCCAATCCCCTTTACGAGGATATGGAAATGGCCTTTCTGAAGACCCATTACTACGGTGGAATCAAAAAATTCCAGTGGCTCTGCCGTCCCCTGGCGATACACGGTCTTTTTATCAAAGGAGATGGCGAGGAACTCAACCTTGTTATGGGAGAAGATGAAAGTGGGCCGGTTTTCACCATCAACGACCTGCTTCCACACCTGGCAGGCAAGGTTCAGGCAACAAAAAAGCTGCGTGAGGCCATACCCGGTGAAAAACTCAACCTGCTTGTGGGCGGCATCCCCATAAACGGTCCCGTGGGGACAAAGGAAAAAATCAAGCTCTCCATACTTGAGTTGCTTAACAGGAAATATGGCTTGACAGAACATGATTTCACATGCGCTGAGATAGAGATTGTCCCTGCCGGCAGGGCAAGGGAGATCGGTTTTGACAGGGCGTTTGTCGGGGGCTACGGTCAGGATGACAGGTCTTGCGCCTATGCTTCATTAAAGGCCCTTTTTGAAACAGTGTCTCCTGAATATACCTGCGTGGCCCTGTTCCTGGACAAGGAGGAGACAGGCAGCGACGGCAATACAGGCGCTAAATCAAGGTTCATTGAAAAGATAATATTTGACCTTGTGAGGAACGAAGGGACAGAGCTCAGGCCGGACTCCCTCACAAACATATTTTTTAACAGCCTTGCCATTTCCGCTGATGTCACCGCAGGCATGGACCCTGACTATATGGATGTCCATGAAAAAAACAATGACGCCATGATAGGCCACGGCATATCACTTTCCAAATATACCGGATCAGGGGGCAAATACTCTGCCAATGACGCAAACGCCGAATATCTGAGCTGGATAAGACAGGTGTGGAACAGGGCTGGTGTCGCTTGGCAGGCAGGGGAGATGGGAAAGGTTGATGAGGGCGGAGGAGGCACCATTGCCAAGCATCTTGCCGCCCACGGCATGGAGGTGGTGGATGCCGGAACGCCCCTTTTAAGCATGCATTCCCCCTTTGAGATTGCCCACAAGGCAGACCTTTACATGACATTCAGGGCATATCACGCCTTTTTTTCAGCGCATGGAGAATGAACCCCGGAAAGCGGCATCCTGCTGTTTCCCAACGTCCCAACATATCAGACAGGAGAATCTGAGATGAAAATAAGAAAACCCGACTTTGTCATCCTGGACGATTTTTTCAGGAACGGCAGACTGCTGGAGCAGATAGAGAGGTGCGGCAGGGTCTGTTACAAAAGCGAGGACAAGATAACAGAGGAATCCGCAGGACCCTTTATCAGGGGTATTGTGAAACGCGGACATGAGTCTGTCCTGGAGATGGCGCAGATTGTCTGCAGGGCGGAAAGCCCGAACCCGGAACATTTTGCCTCGTTTTTCGAGCAGATACCCAGGTTTTGCCAGGCAGACAGGACAGGGCCCCATGAGTTCCTCATATCAGGAAATCCACGTTCATTCCGTGACCTTGCAAAACGTCTGCCCGACCTTCCCCTGGTTCGGGCCATGATCGCACCGATGGCGGAAAGGTGGCCTGTGCTCTTCCAGGAGTTCGCAAGCGCCGGGAAGCCTGCCGGTGGAGCGTCCCCGGGGGAAATCGCGGTCTCCATCCTTTCTCCCGGGGAAACAGACTCGTTGCCCGTCAACCTGCTGCGGAAACACCGTGCGCTTCTGATACATATTACTGTAAACAGGGCGGTAACCCATGAACTTGTGCGGCACAGGGTAGCGTCCTATCTGCAGGAATCCCAGCGTTACTGCCGTTACGGTGAAGACCGTTTCGGCGGTGAGGTGGCCTTTATAAAACCGTGTTTTTTTGAGGAAGGCACGGAAGAATATGAGAAATGGAAAAGGGCCATGGAGGAGACGGAAAGGCTCTATCTTGAGCTGCTGAAGACCAGTTCCCCACAGGCGGCCCGCACGGTTCTTCCAACCTCATGCAAGCCGGAAATAATGGCGCACGCCACACTTGAGGAGTGGGAGCACATATTCCGTCTCAGGGCCTCTGCCGCGGCGGACCCTTCCATGAGAGAGATAATGAAGATGATTCTGCCTGCCTGCGCGGCAAAGTTTCCAGCCATATTTTCCGAACTGGCTGAACAGGCCAACCCTGAACAATGATCCATGAATCCGACTTCCTCATAGCCGGAAGCGGTCTTGGCGGCCTGTTTCTGGCCCTGAAGCTCGCGGGACTTGGCTCTGTCACCCTTATAACCAAGAAACAGGCGACCAATACCGCAACTGACCTGGCCCAGGGCGGCATATCGTGCGTATGCACCAACCGGGACAGCTTTGAGCTCCATGAACGTGACACCCAGCAGGCGGGAGACGGTCTGTGCCATGAAGATATTGTGGAGCTTGTTGTAAGGCAGGGGCCTGCCAGGATTGCCGAGCTGAATGCCCTGGGCGTCGCCTTTTCAGGATTCAGCGCGGCCAGGGAGGGGGGCTTTGACCTGGGACGTGAGGGCGGTCACACCAGGAGAAGGGTGGTGCACGCAGGGGATTTTACAGGTCATGTGGTGCATAAACACCTGCTGGAAAAGGCCTGGGCGGATAACAACATAACCATACTGGAAAATCACATGGCCGTTGACCTGATTGTCAGCGACGCAGCCGGTGAAAGATACTGCGCCGGGGTTTATGTCCTTGATACCATGACAGGGGAGATAAAGACCTTCAGGGCGTGCGCCACCATCCTTGCCACAGGAGGCGCTGGCAAGGTCTATCTCTACACGAGCAACCCTGATGTTGCCACAGGCGACGGCATAGCCCTGGCATACAGGGCAGGGGCCAGGATAGCCAATCCCGAGTTCGTGCAGTTTCATCCCACATGCCTTTACCATCCCCAGGCAAAAAATTTCCTTCTTTCAGAGGCCCTTCGCGGTGAAGGCGCCCGCCTGATAGACGCTGACGGCAACACCTTCATGGAAAAGTATGACCCTGAAAGAAAGGAACTGGCAAGCAGGGATATTGTGGCAAGGGCCATTGACAGCGAGCTCAAAAAGAGCGGCAGGGATTGTGTGTTCCTTGATATCAGTCACCGTTCACCTGAATTTTTACATGACAGGTTCCCAAACATATTGCGTACCTGCCTCAGGTACAATATTGACATTACAAGGGAACCTGCCCCCGTGGTTCCCGCGGCCCATTACATGTGCGGTGGAGTGGTTGTAAACAGGTGGGGAGAGACCGATATCCCCGGCCTGTTCGCGCTGGGTGAAACGGCATGCACAGGGCTCCACGGGGCTAACAGGCTGGCTTCAAACTCTCTCCTTGAGGCCATTGTGTTTGCTGAACAGATATATGTCAGGATAAGGGAGAAGAGAAAACAGGCGCCGGCGCCCCTGGCAGGTCTGTTGCAGTCCTGGGATTCCGGCAACGCAACCCGCATGGATGAAGCAGTGCTTATTTCCCACAACTGGGATGTTATCAGACGTCTCATGTGGAATTACGTGGGGATTGTGAGGAGCAGCAAAAGGCTTGAGCTTGCCCGGGCAAGGCTGGAACCTGTTATACAGGAGATAGAGCAGCACTACTGGGATTACATTATCACAAGGGATTTCCTTGAACTGCGGAATATAGCGCTGGTGGCCAGACTGATAATAGAGGCGGCAAGCCTGCGAAAAGAGAGCAGGGGCGGACATTTTCTGGCAGACTATCCTGAAAAGGATGACTGGAACTGGCGGCGTGACACCATTCTGAGCAGTCTGCCGAAATGATATCGCGGCGCCTGACATTGTCCTTGCGGCCTGACCTGTTGTGTCAAGGCAGTTTTTCTTGTGATGTTGCCCAGATACCGTAAGCAGTTCACAACAGCGGCGTTGCTGTTTCTGGTTGTCGTTGTCATGTTTCTTTTTTACAGTGATTTTTTCTTCCGGCTGTATGATGAGCTTGTGACCGTTTTCAGAAATCGCAATGAAATCAGGGAGAGCATACTGGCATGCGGCATGTTCGCCCCCATTGCCTTCATAGCCCTTCAGTGCGCACAGATTATCATATCGCCCATACCCGGAGAGGCCACAGGACTCCTCGGAGGCTTCCTCTTTGGAAAGTGGGCCGGGCTCCTCTATTCAACGGCAGGCCTTTCCCTTGGCTCGTGGGCCGCGTTTCTTCTGGCAAGAAGGTTCAGGCAGTTCATAAAACCGTGGCTTCTCCGTTCCGCACTCTATGAACGGCTTGAAAACATCGTGGAGCATCAGGGCGTTTTTGTCTGTTTCATGCTCTTTCTGATGCCGGGTTTTCCAAAGGATTTTCTTTGCTACCTGCTGGGCCTCAGCCGTATGCACTGGGCGGTCTTTTTCTTTATATCAGCAATAGGCAGGATTCCCGGCACGGTGATGCTTAGCTGGCAGGGCGCTGACATTTACAGTGGCAACATCGCAGGATTTCTGGTATTGTTGACAATTACCATTGTTGTTGCGCTCCCCGCGTGGATATTCAGGGAGCGTATATACAGATGGATGGAAGGACACAAACTGCAGGACTGAGAAGACATGAAGATATGTGACCGGATACCCGCAATAAAGGCCTGCTCCTTTACAGACCGCCTTCACGCCTTTGCCGCAACAGGCGGGGGCATGGGATTCTGTCCGCTGGCTCCGGGTACCACAGGTTCCATCGGAGGCCTGGCAGTGGCGTGGATGATATCCTGTATGCCGTCCCTGTCAGTTGCCCCCATTCTTGGCGTTCTGACCGTGCTGGCTGTGCTCGCGGCGGAAAAGACCGCTACCATTGTTAACCAGAAAGATCCAGGGTTTATTGTCATAGATGAGATCGCGGGCATATGTTTTGCCCTGGCGTGGATTCCCTTTTCTCCCTTTAATATACTTGTTCAGTTTCTGTTGTTCAGGCTCCTGGACATCTTCAAACCGTTTCCAGTGGGCTGGATGGAGAAAAATCTGCCTGGCGGCTGGGGCATTGTCATGGATGACGTGGTCGCCGGAATAATAGCCAATCTCATATGGAGGGCGGGAAGTCTTGTCTATCAAACATGGTGAGATAATAGCAATCGGCGATGAGCTTATTTCCGGCAGGGTGCTTAACACCACAAGCTGCTTTGCCGCTGACAGGCTTTTCAATGCCGGTTATGCCATAAAACGGATAACCGTTATAGGAGACGATCCTGACGATATCAATGAATGCCTGCTCAGGGCAGTTGACCGTTCATCCTTTGTGATCATAAGCGGCGGTCTTGGCCCCACAAGCGATGACATCACAAACGAGGTGGCTGCCAAGGCCCTTGGCAGAAGGCTTGTCCGTAATGAAGGCATAATGAAACGTCTTGAGGAGTGCCGGGTCTCAGGCAGATGTCCTGCCGATTTCCCCATGGACAAACTTGCCATGCTGCCAGAGGCCGCTGAAGAGCTTAATCCGTCAGGACACGCCGCTGGCTACTACCTGCGCCATAACGGAGTGATACTCTTTTTCCTGCCGGGCGTGCCTGAACAGCTCAGGGAACACCTTATCAGAAGGGTCCTGCCCACACTGGAGAAGATAAACGGCAGACAGCCCGGCGGACTCAAGAAGACATTCAGGATATTCGGCAGGAGCGAGATTGAGCTCAATATGCTGATAGCTCCCATTGACAGGAAATACCGCGATATCAAGGTGGGATACTATCCCAATTTTCCTGAGGTGTTCGTTTCCCTTTCCATGCTGGAAGACAGGGACGGCAAGGCATATTTTGACAGCATGTGCAGGGAAGTCCGCGCCTTGCTTGCTGAAAACATAACCGGTGAGGATGATGAGACACTGGAAAAGAACATCGGACGTCTGCTTATCAGGAAAAAGGCCCGCCTGGCCGTGGCCGAGTCATGCACCGGCGGCATGATGGGCAGACAGATCACCTCGGTGCCTGGAAGTTCGGCATGGTTCGAGATGGGAGTGGTCACATACGCCAACAACGCGAAGCGGAAACTCCTTGGCGTTTCTGAGGGAACCCTTGCGGCACATGGGGCGGTAAGCTCTGAAACCGCCGCTGAAATGGCAGAGGGCGTGCGAAAACTGGCAGGCTCTGATTACGCCCTTTCAATTACAGGCATAGCAGGCCCTGGGGGCGGCAGTGAACAGAAGCCTGTGGGCACTGTATTTATAGGCATGACTACCCCTGAAAAGACAGTTGCCGAACGTTTTCTGTTCCAGGGAAGGCGGGAACAGATAAGAACAATATCCGTTGCAGCGGCCCTGGACTGGCTGAGGAGGCACCTTTCCTTTGGATCGTATATTCCTGGCATTAAAACTGCCGCCTGAACTGCGCGAACTCCTTGCCCTGAAACAGGCAGGGTGGAAAAGGGAGGCAGGCCGGAAGATACGCTGGATTCCGCCGGACAACCTTCATGTCACGCTGAAATTCATAGGTGAAACAGGGGAAGGCAGGGTAAGGGATATTATAGGGATATGCGACACCCTGTTTGCGAACCTTTCATCCATTGACCTTGTTGTTGACCGTACAGGCATATTTCCTGAACCTCGCAGGCCTCGTATACTCTGGGCCGGTGTGAGCGACAGGGACAAGAGACTCGCCTTGCTGCGCGACAGTATAGAGACAGGCCTTGCTGACCTTGGCATTCCAGTGGAAAAAAGAAAATTCCACCCCCATGTAACTGTTGCCAGGGTAAGGAGACCGCGGGACATGGCGGAGGGTTTTAAAAAAACCTTTCTGACCACCCTGTTTTCTGACAACAGGTTTAAGGCAGATGGCATAACCCTTTTCAGGAGCATGCTTCAACCATCAGGCCCGCGCTATGAGGCAGTGGCCGAGTGGAAATCCGGTGACACAGGGCGGACACAGGATCAGTGCCATGCCCCTTCCTGAGGCGGAGCTCTGTTTGCCCCGGGCTATCTCCTGAAACGCCTTTTTGAACGTCTGTCCTTCTTCTGGGGCTGTACCTGGTTCACCTTTATTTCACGTCCCTTGAACATGCTGCGGTTAAGCCCCTTTATGGCCTGGTCCGCCTCGGAATTGTCAGGCATGTCAACAAAGCCAAAGCCCTTGGGACGGCCTGAATAACGGTCCATTATAAGGTTGATGCTGGCAATTGTGCCGTAGGCGCTGAAGAGTTTTCTGAGGTCGCCTTCATTTACATTGTATGGAAGTTGGCCGACATATATGTTCACTGTTGTGGTTCTCCTTGATATCCGGTCTGGTCAGCCCAGTGGACAGGTACTGTAATGCTGCGCATGTCATGCGACCCTGTACCTGTCCCTGGTGATATTCTCTGTTTTTCTTTTGCCTGTCCGTTTTCTTTTCTCCCTGTCCGCGGCAATTGCAATGGAGACAGGTTTGCCATTGAATCTGCAGTTTCTGAAGGCGGCCAGTATGGTTGAGGCATGTCTGCCGTCAGCCTCAAGTATGGTTGAATTTCGCATGATTTCAATACGATTTAACCTGATACGCTCATTTCCCGCCTTCTGGTTGATCTGTCCCATGATGGCCTGGGGCATGACGCCGCTCCGTTTTCCAGCGTCGATATGGAAACGCACAGGCCTTTTTCTGCCGGAGGCCTTCTTTTTCCAGCCGGTTTTCCCGGATGAAGCCGGTTTGCGGCACAGGGGAGGTTTGGGCTTTGGCTCAAGGGAGTCCTTTCCGTAATACTCCAGGAGGTTTTCAAGCCTCATGGAGACAATTCGTCTCAGGAGCTCTTCACGGTCAAGGTGCGCGAGCCTGTCTGAAATTTCTTCGGCAAGAATATGTGACAGGGGGTGGCTGCTCCCTGACTCTGCGAGCTCATCGGCAAACCTGAGAAGTTGTCTGCGGCAGATATCCGCTCCGTCCGGAATGGCGCGGCGTATGAATTTCTTTTTCATGCCCTTTTCAAATCGCCTGATCCTGCTACTCTCCCTGCCGCCTGCAAGGACAACGGATACGCCGGCGCGTCCGGCCCGTCCCGTCCTCCCGCTCCTGTGGGTATAGGCGGCAATATCATCCGGCAGGTTGTAATTGATTACATGCGTCAGGTCATTTACGTCAAGCCCCCTGGCAGCCACGTCAGTGGCGACAAGTATCTGGATCTGCCTTTCCCTGAACTTTCTCATAACCTGCTCCCTCTGCCCCTGTGACATATCGCCATGGAGGGAGTCGGCGCCGTAACCATCCCTTGCAAGTTTTGAGGCAACGGTGCTGGTCTCATGCCTTGTGCGGCAAAAGACAATGGAATAGATTCCGGGACTGTTGTCCACGACCCTTTTGAGAACAGGATAACGATTTTTGGAATTTACAACATAATATTCATGAGTTACATTTTCAGAGCAGGCATTGGGCCGACCTATGGTCACCTCGGCCGGGTCTTTCATGTACCGTCCGGCGACAGACCTGATTTCCGGCGACATGGTTGCGGAGAAAAGCAGTGTGTTTTTCTCTTCAGGGGTTTTGGCAAGGATGGCATTTAGCTCATCCTGAAACCCCATTTTCAGCATCTCGTCAGCTTCATCAAAAACCACATTCTGAACGGCTGAAATGTTGACCTTGCGGCGGTTTACAAGGTCATTCAGGCGGCCAGGGGTAGCCACTATGATATGCACCCCCTTTTTCAATGCCCTGATCTGCCGCTCCATGGAGTCTCCCCCGTAAATTGCCAGGATGTTAACGCCGTGTACGCGGCGCGCCATGGACTCCATATCCCGTGTCACCTGGATGCAGAGCTCCCTGGTGGGACACAGCACAAGCCCGCCTGGCCGCTGTTCGTGACATGCCGCGAGCTGGACAAGGGGTATGCCGAAGGCAGCGGTCTTGCCTGTGCCCGTCTGGGCCAGGCCCACAATATCCCTTCTTTTTTCAAGCATCAGGGGGATTATCCTTTCCTGAATGGGAGTGGGCTGTTTAAAGCCGAGGGAGGCTAATCCGTCAAGGATATCCTGCCTGACGCCAATGGATGCAAATGTTGTCATAAAAATTACCAGTATAAAAATAAAAAAGCCGCCTGTTCCCATACAAGAGGAACAGGCGGCCTGATGAATCTCTCGTAATAATTTTTTTTACAGGCGTTCCGCGAAACTGCCTTTCCGGGCTTTCTGACCCCGTTACGCCTCGGGCTGAACCGGACTGCCTGATTTTTTTCTGATTTTTCAGGTCGTCACTGCCTGAATCCAGAACCTTAATCCCCTTGGGAAATAAAGCAAGGTTTTTCTTTAAGGGTTGGTGATGTCTGTGCCCGCAATCTTTTTTGTGGAACGGTATAAGGCGTTGAAGGTGGCCTGCGTCTGGCAAAGGCAGGGATTTTCCATATCTCCCGCAGGTTGAATATTGAAATTTTGATGGTATGATGCCCTGGAAAGATGTTGTGAGGCCGCTGCCTTCCACGTCCAATCACTTTATTCCATGAGGTGCCAAGATGAACGAACAACCTGTTGAAAACATGAATGAACAGCCTGCCACAGAGCAGGAGCCTGTGGATATATGGCAGGAGGTGCTGGAGGGGCTTCCTGAATTGCTCAGGTCTCCTCTTGAGCAGTATGCGCGACAGATTATCGCCGGATTTGTCATCATAGTCCTTGGAAGTCTGCTCTTTACCGGTTACAACACATACCGGTTCAGGCAGGAGAGCGCCGCGGCGACCGCCTTTGGCCTTGCCTTGTCGGCAAAGGACCCGGTGGCCCTGGCCCAGGGCATGGAAAAGGTTGTCAAGGAACATGCGGGCACCCATGCTGCCAGGCACGCCATGCTTCTCCTTGCTGCCGCGCAGCGTGATGCCGGAGACATGCTTCATGCCTCTGAAAATTTCAAAAAGGCTGCTGACGCCATTGACAGAGACAGTATCGCTGGTCAGTCTGCCCTGATGGGTTCCGCCTATGTTGCAGAGGCCCGGGGCGACAACGAACACGCCCTTGAAGGTTATGACGCTGCCATCAGCGCCGGAACCGGCTTTGAAAAGATAGCCCTGGCTGACAAGGCAAGGGTGCTTGCAGCCATGGATAGAAAAAGTGATGCCCTGGCATGTTATGAAAAACTCCTTGACGCGTCACCTGCTGAAAAGGACCTTGATTACATCAGATATCAGATCATGCAGATGTCAGCATCCGGGCCGGAATAGCCGGTTTCTTCTCCCTTCCGGCCTTTTTGCAGGCAGTGCATGCTCATGCTGAACATCAGGAATCCGGGTGGACAAAAAAGATTGGCAGAAAAAAGGGGCCGGGCACAGGCAGAGGCTCAGGGACAAGTTCATTGAAAAGGGCATAGGGTCGTTTACCGACGCAGAGATACTTGAGCTTCTCCTCAGCCTTGGCACCCCGCGTCAGGACTGCAAGGAGCGGGCAAGGGCAGCCATAAAAAGATTCGGTTCGCTGGCCGCTGTCCTTGAGACCCCCCTGGAAACGCTTCAGGAGATCAAGGGCATTGGCCCGAATAACGCTTTTGCCGTCAGATTTGTCCACGAAACCGCCAGGAAATTTCTGAAGGAGCGTCCCAGGGGCAAAAGCTATATCAACGCCGCGTCAGAAGTGGTGGAATATCTGAGGCACAGCATGACGAGACGGGAAACCGAGGTCTTTGTAGCCATATTTCTCGACAGCCGGAACGGAGTAATAGATATTCAGGAACTTTTTCAAGGCACCCTCTCTTCAAGCGCGGTCTATCCCAGGGAGGTAATAAAGACAGCCCTTTCCATGAATGCCGCAGCCATGGTTTTTGCCCACAACCATCCATCAGGTCATCTTGAACCATCTCCGGCGGACCACGCCATCACCAGACGGCTCTTCCTTGCCGCAAAGCTCATGGAGATGAATGTCCTTGACCACATCATCATAGGCAATGGTGAAAAATATTACAGTTTTGCAGAACACGGCATAATGGACGAGATATGCCAGGCAAACGCGTCCCTGTTATGACAGACAGGTTTTACATGGAAATTGCCCTGAAGGAGGCCGCCGGAGGCGAAAGGAGTGGAGAGGTTCCGGTCGGGGCAGTGCTTGTGGACGGCAAAGGCAGGATTGTGGCCAGGGCTTGTAACTCTCCCATAGCGGCAAGCGATCCCTCTGCCCATGCGGAAATAAACGTTCTCAGAAAGGCAGGTAAACGCATGGGCAACTACCGTCTTTCAGGCTGCACCCTGTATGTTACCATTGAACCATGTCCCATGTGCGCTGGAGCCATGGTCCACGCGCGGATAAGGCGCGTTGTGTTCGGCGCTCCTGACCTGAAGGCGGGCGCCTGCGGAACGGTCATGGATATTGCCGGACACGCCAGGCTGAACCACGGAATCGAGGTGACTGGCGGCATACTTGAGGAGAGATGCGCTGAACTGCTGCGGGGCTTTTTCAGAAAAAAAAGGGGCAGGTCCGGAAAGGGTTGTGGTGGCGTCACCGGGTGCAACTGATATGCCGGGCGCCGCATCCTTATGGGGTGTTATTACCTCTCACTTTCCAAACACGAGGACCCTGCAATCATATCTTATGGCGTCAGGCCCGTTGTCACGGATTATGTAGCCCGCATAGATAGCCAGTTCACGGCCTGTCCATTCGCTGAAATCAAGGGAGTGCAGGTCAAAAAGTTCCATATGACTTTTCTGCCAGTAACCGGAGACCAGGGGCGTGATACTGTATGTTGCGCCTGAACTGCCGATGGCCATCCATGTCCCGCCTGTTTCCAGCAGAAGATAGAAGTCCATAGCGCGGCCGAGGTCGCCTTCAGCTATATCAAAGGCAAGTCGTATGTCCACCGGATGGCCTGTATTGACAGGTATCCGTTTGCATGCACGGCCCGTCCCTGCCACAAGAGTTTCATCGATCTTCTGTGTCTCGTTGCCCGTAATGAACCTTTCGCCTGTGAGAGTCAGATTTTCAATGACATCGCCCCAGTACAGTTCCGGAGCGTTGGCGCATGTGGGTAGCGCATGGCGCGCTGAAATCTCCCTGTCAGAAATGACCGCTTCCTCAACTGTGAGTACGAGCGGAGTTTCCGCTTCCATGGCTGTATAGTATATTACCATCTGGCTAACTGTGCTTTCCGGGGAAAATGAGACATTCCAGCGGCTCATAAGGGCCGTGCAGTCCCAGAGTTCAGCCTCTTTTTCTGTCTTGACCTGAAAGGACACCGCTCTGTAATCCCTGCCATCAGGGGAAGCGAATCCTATGGTGCGGTTGATGCCGTCCGCAGGATATTTCAGGGTTACGGTGTATTTCTTGGCAGGATCAATGTCGACTGCAAGGAGGCTCCAGTAGCTGGCGCTTTCCGCAATCCACTGCCCTATTCCGGTGTTTTGCACATCTTCCTCCGCGCCTGGCCTCGAAGAAGTGGCTAATTCAATGGTTGTTCCTGCGGTTATTGACCTGATTTCCAAAGCATGCGCGATTGTGTTTTGCGACAGCACCAGGAACAGCAGTAAAATACTTGTAAAAAATTTTGACATGTCTCACTCCGTTAAATTAGGAAAGGTAATTGCTCCCATTGTTGCCATTCCTGCGCCTGAGCAACACCTGAAATGTACCCCGCGTTCAACTGATATGCGGTTTTTAACCCTGCGCGATACCCTGGAATTTGGGTTTTTACCGACATCGCACCGGACTTGCGTGAAAACTTCTTATCCCATGGCCCTGACCATGGCCTGTGCCACTGTTTCAAATTCCCTTTTGAAAACTGTACGCACATCAAGGAGCAGCGCGTCATCTTCCAGTCTTGCCACAACCGGAGGAGAATTTTTCCTGAGGGCCGCTTCAAGCCGTGAGGGAGAAAATTTTCCGTCTCCCTTTCCGGTCCTTATGGCCACTGCCGCTGATTCCAGTTCCTGCAGGGGCAGCGCTCCGCCCCCCACCCTGGAAACAGTATCCACCACATCAATATGCAGGTCTGCCGGACGGGGGCCTGCCGCCAACTGTTTTTCAATGGCGGCCCTGAGTTGTTCAGCCTTGGCCGCGAGTTCCTCCCTGGAGCGGGTCAGCATGTTCAGCGCCGGAATCCGGCTGGCGGCTGTCACCGGGTCGCGGTATATCATGAGGATCCCCTCCAGGGCGGCCAGGGTAAGTTTGTCAATCCTCATGGCGCGGTTCATGGGATTTTTCTTTATCCTGTCCACAAATCCCTTCTTGCCCACAATGATCCCTGCCTGGGGGCCGCCAAGCAGTTTGTCGCCGCTGAAGGTTACTATATCGGCGCCGGCCTTTACCGCTTCCTGCACTGTCGGTTCATGCGCCATGCCGTAACGCGCGAAATCCGTAAACGTGCCGCTTCCAAGGTCTTCCATAACAGGGAGACCATGCTTCCCGGCGAGTTCGCTGAGTTCCCTGACGGTAACCGCCTTTGTAAATCCGGTAATGGCAAAGTTGCTCTGGTGCACCTTGAGAAGCATGGCGGTTTCTTCGGATATGGCCATTTCATAGTCCCTGAGATGGGTGCGGTTTGTGGCTCCGACCTCTTTCAGGATGGCCCCGCTCCTTGCCATTACGTCAGGTATGCGGAATGAACCGCCTATCTCCACAAGTTCCCCCCTGGACACAACAACCTCCCTGCCCCTGGCCAGTGTCTCAAGGGAGAGCAGCACAGCGGCGGCATTGTTGTTTACCACAAGGGCCGCGTCGGCCCCGGTAAGCTCACAGACAAGTTCTTCCACATGACTGTAACGGCTTCCCCTGCGGCCAGCCTCAAGGTCATACTCCAGGTTTGAATATCCACGCGCTGTTTCCACCACCTGTTCCAGGACCGGTTCAGGCAGGGGCGACCTGCCGAGATTGGTGTGTATGACAACCCCGGTGGCATTCACAACCTGACGCAGCGAGGGAGATACAAGGGTTTCCAGCTCCCTGTCGCATAACCTGACGGCCTCTTCCAGGGAAAATGCGTCAGCCGAAAGGTCGGCCTTGCCTGACAGTATCTTTTTTCTTAGATTGTCAATGGTTTTTCTGGCTGCTGATATCCTGAGCTTTCTGGGTGCCATTGACGTGATGGCGTCTGCCAGCACGTCCACCTTGGGCAGGGATTTCAGCATATTTTCTATCTTTTCAGGTGTAATCATGTTGCGTTTTAATCTCCTGTGGATTGGAAAAACACGGGAACAGTGGATCAGACAGGGTATTGATGAATATGTCGGACGCCTGTCACATTACCTGCAGGTAAACATAACAGAGATCAGGGAGAGGGCAAGGCCAGGCAAAAGGTCGCCTTCAGGGGTCATGAAAATGGAGGCTGAACAGATATTGAAGGCCCTGCCAAAGGGGAATGTCCATGTGGCGGTCCTTGACTGCAAGGGCAGAAAATTCACCTCGGAGGGACTGGCCGGGTTTCTTTCCCGACTGGAGGATGACGGTTACAGGGAAGTGTGCTGGATAACCGGAGGGGCCTACGGCCTTGATCGTTCCATATTGCAAAGGGCTGACTCGGCCATCTCGCTTTCAGATATGACATTTACCCATGAGATGGCCAGGGTGATCCTGGCTGAACAGCTTTACAGGGCATGCACCATAAGGAAAGGTGAAAAGTATCACCACTGATGCGGGACAATCCGTTGGGCAGACTTTTTTTGAGCGAGACGTTTTTTTCTGACATCCTTAATTCCATAATATAAAGGCATCGGGATATGTCGTACAGGCCCATGTTGTTTAAAATCAACCTCTATATCACTTCTATGTCCGCCTGAAGCGCCCCGGCGGCCTTTATGGAGCCAAGTATTGCTATGAGATCCCTTGGGGTTACGCCAATGGCGTTAAGGGCGCTCACAAGGTCGCCTATTGTGGCCCCGCCGTCCAGAATGACCATCTCGCCGCTTCCTTCCTTTACGTTTACATCGGTGTTTGGCGTAACGGCAGTCTGACCGCCTGCCAGGGCATTGGGCTGTGATACTTCCGGATTTTCGTTTATCCTTATGCTCAGGTTGCCATGGGCAATGGCCACCCTGGAAATGTGCACGGTGCTGCCCATTACCACAGTACCGGTCCGTTCATCAAGGACGATTCTCGCCTTCTGGTCAGGATCAATCCTTACATTCTCAATGGCCGCGATGAAGGAAACGGCATTGTCCCTGTACTCCTGCGGTATCCTTACTGATATTGTCTCAGGATCAATGCCGGTTGCCGCCTCGAACCCCAGCTCATCGTTTATGGCCTCCACGGCCCTTGATATTGTCGTGAAATCAGGATGGTAAAAGTTTACAATTATTTTTTCCCGGTTATTCAGGTTGACGGGTATCTCCCGCTCCACAGTAGCGCCGTTGGAAATGCGTCCTGCCGTGGGATGATTTTTCTGAACTGAACCGCCCTGGCCCCCTGCTGAAAACCCGCCTATGCTCAGCGGACCCTGGGCAAGGGCGTACACCTTGCCGTCAACCCCCTTGAGCGGAGTGAGCAAC
This sequence comes from uncultured Desulfobacterales bacterium, assembly GCA_964469365.1. Lineage (GTDB taxonomy): Bacteria > Desulfobacterota > Dissulfuribacteria > Dissulfuribacterales > QOAL01 > CAYXYO01. Next base: position 30,942 of record CAYXYO010000265.1, read on the forward strand.
AGGGTGCCTCCCTGGAGACTCTTGGCGTCTCCTATGGAGGAGACCACCACGTCGAGTTTCTGCCCGTTTTTGGCAAAGGGGGGCATCTGTGCGGTGACAATGACGCCAGCGGCATTCTTGACCTTGATCTGTTGCGGATCAACATTGATGATCCCCATGCGTTCCATCATGTTTGCAATGGAGAGCATGGTGAATTTGGCCTGGGTGCCGTCTCCAGTGCCTGCAAGTCCCACCACCAGGCCATATCCAAAGAGCTGGTTGTCCCTCATGCCCTGTATGGAGGCCACATCCTTGATGCGCGCTGCCTGCGGTGATGTCGCATCGCACAGGAGCAGCAGGGCCGCTATTATAATGTTCCGGAAAATAGGATGTTTTTTCCTCATGTCAAAAAGCCCGCCATGTCCCTGAACATTTTTTTCAAACATATCTTCCTCATATTATTTGATTTTATGTTTGCCGTGTTTTTAATGCCGTATTATGTGTATTGATGCAAGCAAAAGAGAGGCCAGCCAGCAGGAAAAGTTGTGCCTGGTGTGATTGTTAATGCCGCGCCGTGCGATGTCGGCAATTTGTTTGCCGGTTCCATTTGTCTTGCAGGGCGCAACATGATATAGAACAGTATGCAGTTTATGATTTGACCCTATCTCATTTTCATTACCGGATCGGAGAAACAAAATGCAATATTCATCTCATGTCGAGGCAATGTGCAAGGTAAGGCTTGGCACGAATCACGGCCCTTCCCCAATACCTGAGGAAGGAAAATGGGTTCAGGCCAGGGAGATCAGCGATATCAGCGGTCTTACCCACGGCATAGGGTGGTGCGCTCCCCATCAGGGGGGGTGCAAACTTACCCTCAACATCAAGAAAGGCATAATCGAAGAGGCCCTGGTGGAGACCATAGGCTGTACCGGCATGACCCATTCAGCGGCCATGGCGTCTGAGATACTGCCGGGCAAAACCATCCTGGAGGTTTTAAATACCGACCTTGTGTGCGACGCCATAAATACTGCCGCGAGGGAACTGTTCAAACAGATCGCCTATGGCAGAAGCCAGTCCGCCTTTTCAGAAGGGGGGCTTGAAATAGGAGCCGGTTTCGAGGACCTTGGCAAGGGCAACCGTAGCGTTGTGGGCACGACCTATGGCACTGTTGCCAGGGGGCCTCGCTATCTTGAGCTTGCCGAAGGATACGTCCTGGAACTCGGGCTTGACGCCAATAATGAAATAATAGGCTACAAGTTTGTCAATATAGGCATAATGATGGACGCCATTAAGGAGGGCAGGGATGCCGCCAGCGCCCTTGAGGCGGCTACAGGCACCTATGGCAGGTTTGGCGACGCGGTTAAAACCATTGATCCGAGGAAGGAATAAGGGAGGACGGCATGGCGCTTTTTGAAGGATACAAACATCGTATAGACCAGATAAATGACCTGCTCTCCAGACATGGTATAGGCTCTCTCGAAGAGGCCAGGACCATATGTGAGGATTATGGGGTTGACGTATATTCCATTGTGAAAAAAGTACAGCCCATATGTTTTGAAAATGCCTGCTGGGCCTACATCACAGGGGCCGCGGTTGCAATAAAAAAAGGCCAGAAGGATGCCCCGGATATTGCCTCCACCCTTGGAGAAGGGTTGCAGGCGTTCTGTATTCCCGGTTCTGTTGCCTTTCAGCGCAAGGTGGGGCTCGGGCATGGCAACCTTGCATCCATGCTGTTGAATGAGGGGACAAAATGTTTTGCTTTTATCGCGGGACATGAATCCTTTGCCGCTGCCGAAGGGGCCATTGGCATTGCCAATTCGGCAAATATGGTTCGAACCGAACCCCTGCGGGTAATCCTCAACGGCCTTGGCAAGGATGCCGCCTACATTATTGCCAGGATAAACGGCTTTACCCATGTGGAGACCCGTTTTGATTACCTGTCAGGAAATCTTGAGGTGGTGGGGGAGACCCGGTTTTCAGATGGAGACAGGGCAAAGGTACGCTGTTACGGAGCTGATGACGTGCGTGAGGGCGTTGCCATAAACCACCTTGAAGGAGTGGATATATCCATAACGGGCAACTCCACGAATCCCACCAGGTTTCAGCACCCTGTTGCCGGAACATACAAGAAGGAGTGTGTGGAGCAGGGGAAAAAATATTTTTCCGTTGCGTCCGGCGGCGGCACGGGACGCACTCTTCATCCTGATAACATGGCCGCCGGGCCGGCTTCCTACGGCCTTACGGACACAATGGGCAGAATGCACTGCGACGCCCAGTTCGCGGGCAGTTCTTCCGTTCCAGCGCATGTGGAGATGATGGGCCTTGTGGGCATGGGTAATAATCCCATGGTCGGGGCGTCTGTGGCAGTGGCAGTGGCAATAAGCCAGGCAGCCTGATTCCGGCATGGCAGGTGGAGCAATGAAGATAAAAGAGATCCCGACAACTCCCTTTGATGACCAGCGTCCAGGGACCTCGGGCCTTCGCAAGGATGTGGGGCGTTTTCAGGAGCCCTGTTATCTTGAGAATTTTGTCCAGTCCATATTCAATGTTGTCAGGGAACTGGATGGAGGCAGCCTGGTTATTGGGGGTGACGGGCGTTTTTATAACCGTGAGGCCATACAGGTTATCCTGAAAATGGCTGTTGCCAACAATGTTGCCCGGATTCTTGTTGGCAGGGGAGGCATAATGTCCACCCCGGCCGTGTCATGCGTTATAAGAAAATCAGGGCTTACCGGTGGAATCATACTGTCTGCAAGCCATAATCCAGGCGGTCCTGATGGCGATTTCGGCATAAAATACAATATTGGCAACGGCGGTCCCGCTCCGGAAAGGATTACCGAGGCCATCTATGCTGAAAGCCGCAGGATATCCTCATACCGGATTGTGGAAATGGATGACATGGCAGATATTGATTCCATCGCTTCCTTTACCGTGGGCGGCAGTCTTGTTGAAGTCATTGATCCGGTCTATGACTACGCCGGTCTCATGGAAGAGATATTCGACTTTGACAGGATATCCGGGCTGTTCAAAGGCGGTTTCAGGATGGTTTATGACGGCATGCATGCCGTTACAGGCCCATACGCCAGGGAGATACTCTGCAACCGCCTGGGCGCTCCGGATTCGTCGCTTGTGAACAGTACGCCCCTTGAAGATTTTGGCGGGGGCCACCCTGACCCCAACCTCAAATATGCGAAAGGGCTGGTTGATATCATGCGTGGTCCCGACGCCCCGGATTTCGGGGCGGCCTCTGACGGCGACGGCGACCGCAACATGATACTCGGGCGGGATTTTTTTGTTACTCCCAGTGACAGCGTTGCCGTAATTACGGCAAATTCCGCCCTGATACCCAGGTATTCCAGTGGTATCCCCGGCGTTGCCAGATCCATGCCCACAAGCTCCGCCCTTGATATGGTGGCTGAACAGATGGGAATTGACTGTTATGAAACGCCAACCGGCTGGAAATTTTTCGGCAATCTCCTTGACGCGGGCATGGCAGAGATATGCGGAGAGGAGAGCTTTGGCACAAGTTCCGGCCACATAAGGGAAAAAGACGGTTTGTGGGCAGTGCTGTGCTGGCTCAACATCCTTGCGGAAAACGGGCGTTCCGTAAGGGAGACAGTGGAAAACCACTGGCGGAAATTCGGCCGGAATTACTATGCCAGACACGATTATGAAGAGATTTCAAAGGACGCGGCCAATGCCCTGATGGATGACCTGCGTAGCCGTCTGCCGGACATGGCAGGCAGAAATATCGCCGCAGGTTCCATGGCTCCCTTTATAGTGGGGCTTGCCGATGATTTCAGCTATACTGATCCTGTTGACGGCAGCGCAAGCAGCCGTCAGGGCATAAGGCTTGTGTCGGAAAAGGGCCACCGCATTGTGTTTCGTCTGTCAGGCACAGGGACCAGGGGGGCGACTCTGCGGGTATATCTTGAGCGGTATGAAGACACTGACGGCCCCCTTCACGCAGACACAGCGGCAGCCCTGGCTGATATTGCGGAAATTGCATCTGATGTCGCAAAGATTGAGAAGTTTACAGGCAGAACCGGTCCCTCTGTCATCACATGATACGTCTCATGTCCATGGGCGACTCAGGGCAGGAACGGAAACCGTCTGTTTGGCGCAGGTTTTTATTTTTATCTTTTATGTTATAATGACCTGTAAAATTTTTTTGACAAAGGAGCAATCCATGGCAGGCATTACAATATCCGAGGCAAGGCATGTGGCGAATCTTGCCAGACTTACCTTTGACGAGCAGGAGCTTGAAGGGTTGACCCGCCAGTTAAATGATATACTTGGCTATGTGGGCAAACTTGAAGAGCTGGATACGGAAGACGTGCAGCCAATGACCCATGCCATGAGGCTGGTAAATGTAACAAGGGAGGATGTTGTAACCCCTTCCATTGACAACAGCGCCGCCCTTGCCAATGCACCAGGCAGTGAAGACGGGGCGTTCACTGTTCCCCGCATCATATAATTATCATGAAAGAACTTATCTCAAAAGGCATAGGCGAGGCAAGGGAGCTGCTGGATTCTCGCCGGATCAGCGCAAGGGAACTGACAGAGGCATACCTGAGCCGCATCGAGTCCCTTGACGGCAGGGTAAAGGCCTATGTGACGGTTACTGGTGAAAGGGCCCTGGAAGACGCTGAAAAAGCGGACAGGCTGATTGCGTCAGGAGAAAATGTCGGTCCCCTGACAGGCATTCCCCTGGGAATCAAGGATGTTATCATAACAGAGGGGATCAGGACCACCTGTTCTTCCCGCATGCTTGAGAACTTTGTTCCTCCCTTTAACGCAACGGTTATGGATCTCCTTGAACAACAGGGCGCGGTGATGTTGGGCAAGCTTAACATGGATGAATTCGCCATGGGCTCTACCACTGAAAATTCAGCCTTTTTCAACACGGCGAACCCATGGGATACAAACCGCATTCCAGGTGGCTCAAGCGGCGGTTCCGCTGCTGCCGTGGCCGCAAGGTTATGTGTCGCCGCCCTTGGTTCTGATACCGGAGGGTCCATAAGGCAGCCTGCCTCGCATTGCGGTGTTGTCGGCATGAAACCCACCTATGGCAGGGTGTCCAGATTCGGTCTTGTGGCCTTTGCCTCCTCCCTTGATCAGATAGGGCCAATGACCAGGAATGTGAAGGATTGCGCGATACTGCTTCAGGCAATCGCGGGCCATGACCACAGGGATTCCACCTCTGTTCCCGTAGATGTCCAGGATTATGCAGCCGCCCTGGAAGAGGGACTTAAAGGCATGCGCGTAGGCGTTCCGGAAGAATATTTTGTAAAGGGGCTATCGTCTGAAGTGGAGAAAATTGTGAGGGACGGTATTTCCAGGCTCAGGGAACAGGGCGCGGAAATTGTTCCTGTAAGCCTGCCCCATACCGAATATGCCGTTGCTGTCTATTATATCATTGCCCCTGCCGAGGCGTCTTCAAATCTTTCCCGTTTTGATGGCGTGCGTTACGGCTTTCGGGCCGAAGGATATGAAAACCTTGTTGACATGTACAGAAAAAGCAGGTCACAGGGCTTTGGCGAAGAAGTTAAAAGACGGATTATGATAGGCACATACTGTCTCTCCGCCGGGTTTTACGACGCCTTTTATCTTAAGGCGTCAAAGGTGAGGACCCTGATAGCCGAAGATTTCCGCCGGGCCTTTGACAAGTGTGATGTGCTGGCAGCCCCGGTGACCCCTGACAGCGCGCCTGAACGGGGTGAGATGACAGATGATCCCCTCAAGATGTATCTTTCCGATATCTGTACCATACCGGTAAACCTTGCCGGTCTTCCAGGCATATCTGTTCCATGCGGTCTTGACAACAGGGGAATGCCGGTGGGGCTTCAGCTTATAGGCAACCATTTTCAGGAACCCATGTTGTTAAAGGCGGCATATAACCTTGAGCTTGCCACAGACTCAATCGGTTTGTGGCCTGAACTATGATAAGTTATGCAGAGAATCCCGATTAAACTGGCAAAGGCGGGCATGAAGCTGGCAAGGGAGGCGGTTACTCCTGAAGGACAGGTGCTTTGCGGCGCGGGCGTTGAACTTGGTGAGGATCTGCTGTTGCGTCTTGCCAAGCAGGGGGTGGTCGTCCTGACAGTTGAAGGTCATCCCGTGCAGATGCCTGGAGAAAAAAAACTGTCTGAAAGGGTGCGGGACCTTGATGCCAGGTTTGCGCATGTAAGGGGTAATCCTGTGTTGAAAGCGCTGAAAACCATGATAGCCGAATTCTGGATTGAACAGGAGCTTGGTCCCGAGGCACTGGCGCGTATGAAGGAAGCAAAAAAATGAACAGGGAAGAGATAAAGGAACGGCTGAAGACCATACAGTCCCTGCCCACACTTCCCCCCATTGTGGCCCGTCTGAACAACATGGTCAATGACGAGGATGTTACCGCTGTAAAACTTGGTAAAATTATTGAAAAGGATCAGGTGCTTACCAGCAAGATTCTCAAGATGGTCAACTCGTCCTTTTTCGGGTTCCCGCAGCGTATAAGTACTGTGCCCAATGCCCTTGTGCTTCTCGGTTTCAATGTAATCAAGACCCTCATAGTCACATCCTCAATATTTGAAGTGATGCAGGCGTCTGATGTGGGCCTTTTTGAGCACTCCCTTGGCGTTGCCGCCGCTGCCGGCATACTCGCCAGGAAACATCAGATCAAAAATCCTGAAGAGATATCCACTGCCGGCCTGATCCACGATCTGGGCAAGATTGTGGTGCGCGCCGAACTGCCTGATGAGTACGAGAAGGTGCTGGATATTGTGGATAGCAGGAAAATACCCATGCGGACAGCGGAGATGGAGGTGCTTGGCATGGACCACTGTGAAATCGGCAGTGATCTTGCCAGTGAATGGAATCTCCCGGACAGGTTGATAGCGCCGGTAAAACTCCATCACAGACCGGCTGCGAAATCCGACTTTGCAACTATCAACGCCATAATCCACTTTTCAGATATTCTTATAAGGGCCCTGGGTTTTGGAAACGGCGGTGATTTATGGGTGCCTGACCTTGATCTGAAGGCATGGGAAGGTATAAAACTGAGCCGTACAGAGACAAAGGATCTGCTCAATGAGCTTGATGAAAAATTGTGTGAGCTTCAGGATTTTACTGTGGAGATAAAGACAGGGGAAAACTGAGCGAACCCTGTAAAGAGAGCCAGGGGCCGCCTTGCGCCGGGAATATGTCCCTTCAGGCAGAGCCCCTGTAGCTGTAAAAATGCCGGAGCCGAATCAGTTGCGTCTGCGTACCTTGTGCCTCGCAGCCTTTCCGCGAAGGTTGCGCAGATAGTAGAGTTTTGATCTGTTATGCCGCCCTGTTTCAACAATTTCCACCTTCTCTATCCTGGGGGAGTGCACCGGAAATATGCGCTCAACCCATACGCCGTAGGATATCTTTCTTACGGTAAAGGTTTCTGAAATCCCTGAACCCTTACGGCTTATAACAACGCCTTCAAAGACCTGTATACGCTCCTTGCCGGCAGCTTCCCTGATTTTCATATGGACCTTTACGGTATCTCCCGGACGAAAGGCAGGTACGTCGCCCCGCATCTCTTCCATTTCTATCTGACGTATTACATTCATTTTCAAACTCTCCTGCTGATATTTTATATCAAGCCCGCGTGTAGTGCCGGTAATTCCGACAGGCAGGCCCGCGTGTCAATCCTGATTATTCCGCCTTTTAATAAAGCCTGTCAACAGTTGCACCATGACAGTTGCCACGGAATTTTTACGAGAAGGCGCAGAAATGAAAATATATACCAGACGACCTGAAAAATCACCATTTTTTTTATTTTTTTGCTTTTTTATGGTAACGCATTGAAATGTAAGCTCATTGATGTGCGCGCGCCATG
>CAYXYO010000266.1:0-4335 GCA_964469365.1 uncultured Desulfobacterales bacterium
ATGACGCCTTCATCGGCAGCTATTACCAGGGCAACCATATCCATGCCGGCCGCTCCGGCGACCATGTTTTTGACAAACTTTTCATGCCCTGGCACATCCACCACTCCAAGGCTCAGGCCTGACGGAAGGACAAGGTTGGCAAAACCGAGTTCTATTGTTATGCCGCGCTCCTTCTCTTCCTTGAGCCGGTCAGTATCCACGCCGGTAAGGGCCTTGACAAGGGTTGTCTTGCCATGGTCAACATGACCCGCCGTGCCCAGTATTATTTTTCCCTGTTCAGACAATGGCACTTCCTTTCCCGCCTATGACACGCCTGAGCCCGGCGCAACCGGCTCGGTAACAGTGGAAAGAACAAGTTTGTCACCATCCCGCGCGGCAAGTATCATGCCCTCTGACATGATGCCGCGCAGCTTTACAGGCTTGAGATTGGCCACCACTATCACCTCCATGCCCTCAAGCTCCTCAGGCCTGAAATGCTCGGCAATACCTGCAACTATGGTGCGCTCTTCAGGGCACCGGACGGCAAGTTTGAGCAGTCTGTCGGCATTGGGATGCGGTTCCGCCTTCACAATCTCGCCCACCCGCAGGTCAATCTTCTGAAACTGCTCGAATGTTATGAGGGAATCCCCTGCATCTTCCTTTGCATCTTCCTTTTTGCTCTTCTCCTGACTCATACTCTTCTTTCCTTTTTCCTTTTTTCCGGCCTTGCCCCCCTTCTTTACATCCATTCTGGGGAAAACAGAGGCAATCCGTTCTGTCTCAGTCCCTGCCTCAAGCCCGCCCCACGCGGCATCCCCAATGGAAGGCCCTTCAGCGTCCGCCTTCAGGGCCCGGAGCATCTTGCCTGACGCCTCAACAAGCACTGGCGAGACCAGTATGGCAACTATTCTCTGTGTCTCAAGCAGTGCATAAAGCACTGAATCAAGCTCATCACTCCTCGTCTCATCCTTTACCATCTCCCACGGCGCCGATGAATCCACCACCTTGTTGGCAATGTTTATTACCGCCCACACCTCCTGAAGGGCCCGGTGCATCTCAAACCCTTCCATATGTTTCCGCCATGCAGGCACAAGATTTTCACACGCCCCCCTGAGACGGTCAAGCCATGCGCTTTCAGCAGGAGGCGGCACACGTCCGTTCCGGTACTTGTGCACCATTGTAACAGTACGACTGAACAGGTTTCCTATATCGTTGGCAAGGTCGGCGTTGATGCGTGTCACAAAGGCGTCCATGCTGAATCCGGCGTCAAGCCCGAAGGCCATTTCACGCATAAGGCAGTAACGGGCCGCATCCATGCCGAAATCCCTCACCATGTCAGCAGGACGCACCACGTTTCCAAGGCTCTTGGACATCTTGCGGTCCTTCATCTGCCAGTATCCATGGACATGGAGCCTTCTGTAGGGCTCCACCCCAAGCGATTTCAGCATGCACGGCCAGTATATGCCGTGGGGCTTGAGGATATCCTTTGCGATAACATGTTCCGCAGCAGGCCAGTACCTGCCGAACAGCTCGCCATCAGGCCAGCCAAGTCCGGCAAGATAGTTGACCAGGGCGTCAAACCAGACATAGGTTACAAAATTTTCATCAAATGGCAGGGGCACGCCCCAGTCCAGACGGGAAACCGGTCTTGAGATACAGAGGTCCTCCAGGGGTTCCTTGAGAAAGGCAAGGGCCTCGTTCCTGTATCTATCAGGAGTAATAAAGTCAGGATTTGACCTTATGTGGTCAATGAGCCACTCCTGATACCTGCTCATCAGGAAAAAATAGTTTTTCTCCTTTATCCTTTCAGGCTCGGTGCCGTGGTCAGGACACTTGCCGTCCTCAAGCTCCCGTTCAATCAGAAAACGTTCGCATCCCACGCAGTACAGCCCCTCATATTCCCTGAACTCTATGTCTCCCCTGTCATGCACAAGCTGCAGGGCATGCCTTACCGCGGCCACGTGTTCAGGATCGGTTGTGCGTATGAAGTTGTCATATTCAATACCCATGGAAGGCCATGCCTCCCTGAACATCGCGCTTATCCTGTCAGCATATGTCTTGGGGTCAACCCCCATGGAAGCCGCCGCCTTGACAATCTTGTCTCCATGCTCGTCGGTTCCCGTCTGGAAACGGACATCATGCCCCAGGAGCCTGTGGAATCTGCTCTGGACATCGGCAACCACAGTTGAATAGGCGTGACCTATATGGGGCTCCGCGTTCACATAATAAATCGGCGTTGTAATATAAAATGTATTCATGTTATCTGCCTGTAATCTCAATAACCTCTAAAGTCCTGACACCCTGCTCCGCACAGGGCGTCTTGGGCATATCAACCCTTGCCCTTCTTTTTTCCTGGCTGGCCGGACCCGGCCTTTTTTCTGTCAGGCCGCTTTTTTCTCTTTTTTCTGCGTCCCTTTTTAACGCTGTTTTTCTTCTTTCCCTTTGAAGAACCGCTGCCGCCCCTTGCCCGCTTTTCCCTGCCGCCGGTTCTGCCATTCCCGCCCTTTTCCCTGCCTTTCTCCGCTTCTGGCTCATCACCTGGCCAGGCAGGCTGCCATTCAGAGGGGTTGACCACTTTTTTCCCGGCAGGCTTTTTGCCCCCGACAGGCACCTCACCAGAGAGCTCAGCCCTGGTAAACTCGGCAAACTCCCCGTGAGCCAGGGCCACATTCACCTTTTGCTGAAGTATGTCAACACGCGTTACCCTGCCCTCTCCATAGGGGGTATCACATTTCTTGCCTGGAGAAGGGAGCTCAGAGGCTATCTCCCGGTATGTATCGTACTCAAAGGTCAGACAGCACAGAAGACGTCCGCAGAAACCGGATATCTTGTTGGGATTAAGGGGAAGATTCTGGGTCTTGGCCATCTTTATGGAAACAGGGGCAAAATTTTCCAGAAACAGGCTGCAACACAACTCTCTGCCGCAGTTTCCGACACCGCCTATCATCCTGGCTTCATGACGGATGCCTATCTGGCGCATCTCCACCCTGGTCTGGAGAGAGGAGACGAGCCTTTTCACAAGCTCCCTGAAATCCACCCTGCCTTCAGCAGAATAGTAAAAGATGATCTTGCCCCCCTCGTACTGCCTCTCCACCCTTATGAGTTTCATTTCCAGGCCGAGTTCATCTATCAGTTCCAGACAGACAGCCCGGGCGTGCCTCTCATGGTCAAGGTTCTGGTAGTAAAGTTCTATCTCCCTGGTGCTTGCAAGGCGCTCAACGGCAACAGGCGGACACCCCTCCTTGAGCATGACTTTTCTGGCCCCGCCCATGGCAACGCCGACCTCAAGCCCGTGCTCAAGCCTCACAACAAGCCACTCCCCGTCTTCCACGGCAATATCGCCCGCGTCACAATGAACAGGGGTCTGGCCAGGACGCAACCTTACGGCGCAAAGGGACACTTCAACCTCCCTGCCCCCTTTATCATCCACGGCAACCGGCAAGGCGGCGGCAGCAGCGTCCCCTGTCTTTTCTTTTTTATCTTCCATTCCTCTTCCTTACCCAGAACACAAGCATTCTTTCAGCAAGCATCCGGCGGTTCACATTCCTGCCTGAAAGATACAGTATATTGCGCATATCATCCAGATAATCCTCAATACTATAAAATCCATAGCAAGATGCAATAGCCCGGATCTCTTTTTCAAAGTCCATGTTCACAAGATACTTCCCGCCTCCGCCTGTCTGCACAAGCAAAATGTCACGCGCAAGGGTCTCAAAGAGCGTGACAGAGGCGCGTAACACAGAAGCATCCCTGGCCATCATCTCGGAAAGCCGGAAAAACAGGTTCATGGGGACGCCGCCTGATATGAACTCAAACAGGAGACGGCGAATGTCAGGCAGGCCATGAAGGCAAAGCTCCCGCGCCACATCTGCGTCCCCCGCGCTGAAGACCATCAGCAATTCAGAGTCAGCATGGGAGCAGAGGCCCTCTTCCGCAAGGACATACGGATTAACAGGCCCTGAACGGGAGCCTGCCCGCACCACCTGGCATCTTGAAACAATGGTAGGCAGGAGAGATGCGACAGAACGCGTTGACATAATTATACATATTCCCGGCGGTGGCTCCTCGAGGGTCTTGAGCAGCGCGTTGGCCGCCTCCCTGTTCATCCTCTCGCATTCGTGAATCACAAACACCCTTCGTTCAGCCTCAAGGGGAGAAAACGACATGGATGCCCGAAACTCCCTGACATGCTCAACCTTTATCAGCGGACCATCCACATCAAGAACGGCAAGGTCAGGGTGAGATCCCCTGCCGTCCTTTGCGCGGGGAAGGGTGGAAACAGGCCATGCGGCGAGTGTGCGCATTGCGGAAAGGTCGGCAGGGGATCTCACCCTGACCTTGCCGTTCTTGATGTGG
>CAYXYO010000267.1:0-2575 GCA_964469365.1 uncultured Desulfobacterales bacterium
TCAATGGCAAGGGTGGATTTCCCAGCGCCGGAAGGCCCGGTGACAACAACAAGGCCCCCGTGGGGGATGTCGAGGTCAAGGCCCTCAAGGTTGTGAAGCCTTAAGCCGCGGATCTTTATACAGGTTTTTTGTATGTTTTTCACAATATTCCTGCAGTTGGAAACCATTGAGACTGCCTTTGGAAAGGCTTCAGACCGCATTCCCTGACAGGGCAGCCGCGGCATCACAGAAAAGGCTTATGAAAAAAAGCTGGAAATTAAAGTCTGAAAGATGGATGCCGATAAGAGAGATAAAGAGGGACATAATCCTCCTTCTCTCCTCCTCTCCTTCGGCCCCGGCACCTGACAGTGCAGGGGCTTTTTATGTGACAACGAACAGGGCGTTCAAGAAGGAAACCGCGCCTCAGTCAACCTCCACGGACTCCATGGGCGCCTGCTGTTCCCTGATTTTCAGAAGGCCAGCCCCGTAAAGGGTGGACATCATCCAGTCAACGGCAAAATCAAAGAGCGCAAAGTCATCGTCCTTTATCTTTTCAATCTTTTCGTCTTCTATCTCATATATTTCAAGAAAGGGGGTCCTGAACACAAAATCCCTGAAACTGTCAATGTTGTAGCTTCCCATGAAAAACATCTTTAATGTCTTTTCAGGTATGGTGAGAAAGGGCCCCATGGACTTACGCTTCAACACCACTTCCACCCAGCGGCTGTTTACCCTGTCATACTCCGGTATGCCCTGATCCTCCTGCCACTCCCTTATTGTCATCTCTGTTCCAAGGCCATGCCCCTGGCAGTGTCCTTCCTTTACAAGGGCGAAAAAACGCTCGTTGTCAGCAGAGTCGGAGTTGTGAAACAGCCCGGCGCCAACAGGATAATATCTGCAGGCCAGGGGACGGTCTTCATAGACGCTGCAACCGTTTTCACCAAGCAGTGGACACCTGCCCCTCTCCTCTGCCACAGGGTTAAGCACAGGTATTGGCAACTCTGTTCCCTCAATGGTGGAGGGAACCGTAAAGGCGTAGAGAAACTCCTGGCTCAACGCGTTGAGCCTTTTTTTCAGACGTATTATGTCACATGGAGTCAACATTACAGGGTTATTGTGGCAGCATTGGGTAAAACAGGCTATATCCTTGTCACAGTGAAAGCATATTTTGCTGTCAAGGTCCAATCTTACGGGAACTATGTTGTTCTGGGGACTTTGGGTGTTGTTGTTCATGTTTTTTTCCTTCTCGCAATTATGTTGGCCCAGCATCCGGGCCGGTTCAGGACTTTGTTAATTTACTATAACTGGCAAACAAGGACAAGTAACCATGAAAAGAGATATGAAAGATGTAAAAGAACAGAGTGAAACGGTTGCCATTGTGGCCGGAGCAGTAAAGGGTATCGGCCTTGAAATCGCCCTGGCCCTTGCCAGAAGGGGAGTAAGGTGTGTACTCACATATTACGACTGGCTTGACAGCCTGCAGGAGATGCATGACCGCATGAGGAAGACCGGCACAGAGTATGTGGCGGTAAACGCTGACCTCACCAGATCAGGAGATGTGAGAAAGGTGGCGGACGCCGCGGAGGGACTTGGCGGGCCTGACATACTTGTCAACAACATTGAGCGCGGCGGCTGGCCGGTGGTTCACGGCCCCTATACAGAAGAACAGTGGCTGCTTGAATTTCAGACCACGGTTACGGCAAAATGGAACCTTTTTACAGAGTGCATGGGCAGGATGAAGGCAAAGGGCCGTGGAACGGTGATAAACATATCCTCAATATCGGCCATAACCGGCAGAAGCGGTCCGGCGGCTTGTGTGTTCAATGACTGCTACAGCCTTGCCAGCAGGGCCGTCGGCTCTCTGACTGAACAGTGGGCCCGTGAGGCTGCACCTGAAGTGAGGGTCAACGAACTGATGCTGGGTTTTTTTGAGACCAGGCACGGACCGGGCACGCGGGGCTGGGGTATTATGACAGACGAACAGAAACAGGCAATAAAGGCTCATACGCTTCTTGAACGCACCGGACGCCTGGATGATATCACGGCAGCCGTTATGTTCATGGCATTCGATGCCCCCTTTATGACCGGAGCAACCATCAGGCTTGACGGCGGATTCGTGCTTGGGGGAGAAGATGTGCCTGCCATGCCAAAGGGTGTGGTCAAACCGGGCGAGTCAACCTTTGGCGGGGAAAGAGAAAAAACCGGGTAGGAAATCAGACTGGCCTGTCCCATGCCTCAAGCACCAGACGCCGGGTGCGGTATTCGCCAAATTCCTTCATCTCCTTCTCCTTGAGCACCCGGAAGGTCTCGGACGGATAGTCCGCTCCCATGACATCCGCAGGGTGTCTCCCCACCGGAGGCACTGTTTTATTGGAATTTGCACGGAACCAGTCTGATACAATGGAGAAAAAAATGGAGGCTGTATCATCTCTTTATCTCCAGTGCAACCTCCAAAACCGGCTCAGTTATCACCAGACCGGGAAAAGATTGTCAAGGCCCGAAGCAGTTCTATAACAGCTCTCAATAGGGAAAACAGGCTTCCTGTAGGGAGTCGAAAATAATATATGGGGTGGGTCAAAATTATTGGCCATTGACA
>CAYXYO010000268.1:0-15127 GCA_964469365.1 uncultured Desulfobacterales bacterium
GGCCAGATACTTGCCATTACCTTCACAAATCAGGCTGCCGGTGAAATATCATCCCGTCTTCAGACCATACTGCCTCCGGATACCCAAAACCGCGTGCCCCTGACCTGCACATTTCACGGATGGGCAAAAAGGTTCCTGGAAAAACAGCGTCCAGGTGAACTGCCTGCGATTATTGATGAAACAGAGGCCGCCCAGATAGTCTCCATTGCCATGCGAAACAGCGGGATAAAGGGCCTGAAGAAACGGCAGGTGCACAAACGCATATCACTCCTTAAACAGCAGTGGCCCCCTTCAACGGAAAATGAATCAGATGAATTTGTTGAGATATGGGAACGCTACCACAAATTCCTGCGGGAATACAATCTCATGGACTATGACGACCTTATCCTTGAGGCAAACCGCATCCTGGAACAGCGTGAGGCAAGGGAGGAACTGCGCCGCAGTCTGCCTTTTATACTTGTAGATGAATTTCAGGACGTAAGTCCCTCCCAGTACAGTCTCGTGCGGCTGATATCCCCGCCTGATGGCAACATCATGGTAATAGGAGACAGGCATCAGTCCATTTACGGCTTCCGGGGAGCCAGCCCCCTCTTTATGGACAGGTTCCGGCAGGATTTCAACAGGGTAACCACAATCTCACTGAAGACCTGCTACCGCTGTCCTGAAAATTTTATCAGGGCCGCCTTCTCTGTGGTCACTCCCGGGGACGGAATGAAAATGCGGGCCAGGAGCACTGTAAAAAGGAAAATAACACTCCGTTCATTTGCCGGAGTCAAATCCGAGGCGTCATGGATTGTAAGGGAGATAGAGAGGATCACCGGGGGATTGAGTTTCGATTCCATAAACGCGGGCATGGCAACCGGAGAGCCCTCTGAATCCCTGGGCGACATTGCCATACTTTACAGGAACAGCGCCACTGGAGAACCTGTGGCCAGGGAACTGGAAAAACGGGGCATACCCTTTCAGCATGTAAAAAGCCGCAACCCGTTGGCTTCACCTGACATAAGGGCAATAATGCGACTATGGGAAATATCAGGCAACAGGCGGGCCAGATATCACACAGGCATACTGCATAAGGAAACCGGAATCTCCCCTGAAGACATAAGGAAGTTTGCCCAACAGCACAGAAACACATCCAATCCGGTGCTTTTACAGGAAATATTCGATTTTCTCGACATAGACTCCTATGCCGCTGAGATACAGGGGCTGATAAAAACCGTAAACGCCATGCCCCTGGAAAACAACCTTGCCATCCTGCTTCAGAAAGAGGCGGATGCCCTGGACATAAATATCGAGGCTGTCACGCTGATGTCCATCCACGCGGCAAAGGGCCTGGAATTTCCCGTTATATTCATAACAGGATGTGAAGATGGCATAATCCCCTGGCATGACGGCGACCCTGACGAAGAACGCCGTATATTTTATGTGGCGTTAAGCAGGGCATCAGAGCGGCTTTATATAACATGGTCAAAAAAACGGCTTACCTACGGCAGATACAGGCAATCCGCGCCGAGCCCCATATTGTCAGATATCCCCGGGGAACTGCTGGACATCTCGGAACAGAAAAGAAAAAAAAGGCCCGGAAAACCCAAACAGCTCAAACTGTTTTAACCAGTCACATTGAAGCAAAACAATCTGTGCGACACACTTCATGGCAGATGGCAACATTCCTATCCCCGACTCCATATCGCCTTATAAACGAATCCGGTTTTGACAGAATAACATTTGACACCATGAAATAACATGTCCTATAATCGGCCAGGAGGGCGGAACCGGTTATCCCTAACCGTTTCCATCAATATTGTTTCAGAAGAATGAGGTACGGGGAAACAGATGTCTGACAGTATGATCAACCATGCGTTGACAAACGACCTTTTCACCATTTTTTATCAGCCCAAGCTCAATCTGCGCACCAGGAAAATAGAGTCGGCAGAGGCCCTTGTAAGGATTATCAGTGAAAACGGCAAGGTCATTCCACCTGATAATTTCATCCCCGGAGCGGAAAAAAACGGCAGCATCATCGAGATAGACAAATGGGTGATCAACCGTATAATTGAAGACGCAAGATATATCTCCATGATGGCGGAAGAGGATATAACCATATCCTTCAACGTATCCGGTTTGCATTTCAACCAGGTGAATTTTCTTCAAAACCTGTCAAACATGTTCAGGTTTACAAATGATTTTATTTCACGTTTCGAAATAGAACTCACAGAAGGGGCCCTGATAGAAAACGTGGAGGACGCCATGGAAAAAATGCGCGCAATAAAAAAGATGGGCTTCAAACTTGCCATTGATGATTTTGGCACAGGTTATTCCTCGCTTGTCTATCTCAAGGATTTTCCCATCGACTGCCTGAAGATAGACAAGGTGTTTGTTGACGAAATCCCGGGCAATGAAAAGACCGTCAAGATTGTTGACTCCATAATATATCTCGCAAAAAAACTTGGCCTGAAAATCGTTGCCGAAGGGGTTGAGACAGCGGAACAGCTCGTGTGGTTGCACCAGAACAGTTGCGATGAAATTCAGGGATATATCTATTCAAAACCTCTGCCTGTCAACATCTTTGCCAAATTCGTAAAGGCTACCAACGAACCTGAATCAAAGCGAAAATATATAATCTGGGATACGAGCTATTCAATAGGTCACTATGTATTTGACACCCATCACATGATAATAGCGAACATACTGAACAAACTCTATGAAGAGATAAGTGAAAAGGAGCTGAACAACCGAACAGACATCCAGGAATACATAATTCTGCTGGACAGGTATGTGAAAATCCATTTCAGGGCCGAAGAAGACTTCATGAAAAACAATCACTATCCTGACATGGATGAGCATATCAATGTACACAGACAGTTTGAACAGACGCTTGATGAGTTGAAAGGCGATATTTCCCAGGGAAAAAAGAAGCTGGATCATGCGCTTTTCATGATGCTGAAGGATTGGCTTCAAAACCATGAACTCCGGTATGACAAGCTGTTTATGCCTGTCTGACATGGTGGCCAGGGAAACAGACCATATAATCATTTCATTAGATTAGCTCCCAACAGTCGCAAAGATATTGGATGCTTTCACAAAACCGATCGCGCCGGAGCTCAATGTAAACGCGATGCCATTGCAGGAAAAAGGAACATGAGCAGAACGGTAAGGGCAAAGGCTGAAAGAAACCAGGTTACGCCTTTGAAGACAGTGGTAAGGGGTATCTCGTCTGACATGCCGGCTACTATGTAGGTATTGATGCCAACAGGCGGGGTTATTGCTCCCATGGTGGTAATAATGGTGATTAGAACCGCGAACCACAAGGGATCGTATCCAAGACGCTGGGCCACAGGAAAAAATATGGGTATTGTAATCATAAGCAGTCCAAGGGCATCCATGATTGCGCCTCCCACAACATAGATTGCAAGCATTACCATAAGTACTGCCCATGCGGGCACAGGCAGGGACGCCGCCCAGTCTGCCGCCTGGTATGGAAGCCGGGTTACGGTCATAAATTTCCCGAATATCACGGCCCCTGCCACTATCATCATTATCATTGACGATGTGCGTACACTGTCATCAAGGGCGTCAAACAACCTCTTCCAAGTAAGATTCCTCCCTGCAAGGGCAATTACCATGGAAAAAAAAGCGCCGGCGGCCCCGGCCTCGGTTGGCGTGAACCATCCGAAATAAAGACCCGCCATGACCATCACAAACAGAATCACCATTTCAATGGAACCCGGCAGGCTTGCGATCTTCTCCCTCATTGTCGTTTCAGGACCGGGAGGCCCTGCCCCTGGCTCCAAAAGGCACATCACGTACACAACAGCCGCAAGCCCGGCGGCAAGCACAAGCCCGGGAATCAGGGCCGCAATGAACAGGTCGGCAATGGAAAGCCCGGTGGCAAGCCCTATTATTATAAGCACCACACTGGGCGGGATTACCACCCCGAGTGTAGCTCCTGCGGCAACAGCTCCGGTACTCAGGGCGTCATCGTATCCGAACTTCTTCATCTCAGGCAGGGCAACCGCGCTCATGGTCGCGGCTGTTGCGGCATTTGAACCACAGATTGCCGCAAAACCCGCGCAGGCGATAACTGTTGCCATTGCGATTCCGCCCCTTATGTGACCTGTCCACACCCAGGCAGTATGGTAAAGCCTGCGGCTCACCCCTGTGTGGAAACAGATATTTCCCATCAATACAAACAGCGGGATCACCGCAAGGCCGTAAGATGAAAAGGTATGCCAGATGGACGCTGCCATTGTGCCAAGGGCCGCCCTGGGATTTACAACAAAGGCGAAACCAACATATCCCACCAGGGCCATGGCAAAGCCAACGGGAATACGAAAGAAAAATATTATGAACAGCAGCGCCAAAATGCCTGCCATACCTGTGAACAGCAGATCCATCTCAACAGATACGCGGCATATCAGGATACGGCATATGGAGAATTACCTTTGCGGGCAAAATATGGAACATGAGGCCTCCACCACGAGCCTCAGGGCCAGGAGGCCGAATCCGGCTCCGGCAATCCATATCACAGGATAGAAGGGCAGGCGCAACGTCTCGGACAACTCGCCTGTATCAAGCTGTGTCATTCCCATGTGCCACAGCCGCCATGCCGCAGCGACAAAAAGCCCCGCACAGACAAGACTGCCCGCAGCGGACAGAAACCTGCGAAGCAACAACGGGAAACGGTTGAAGAGGATATCAACAGAGATATGACTTCCCGCCTCCTGCGCCATTGCAAGGCCCAGGGCCGCGGTGATGGCGCAGCCCAGGCCCATGAGCTCAAAAGACCCGGTGACAGGGTGCCCAAAGGGACGCAGGCACATGTTTGCGACAGCTATCAACATTGTTGCAAAAAGGGCAAGGGAACCCGCCTTTACGGCCCATCTGTCAAGGCTTGAAGAGAGTTTTCCAATGCCCCTAAACGCCTTGCCCATTACAGACTGCCATACTCCTTTTCATACCTGGTCTTGAGTTTCATAAGATCCTGCATGAACGCGCTGGCAGGAAGCCCCCTTGCGGCAGCCTTCTTCTCCCACTCTCCTGAAAGGGGCGCGACCCTGTTGTGCCACAACATGTACTCATCAGCAGAAAGCCTTGTAACCTCAACACCGTACTTCTTCCTTGACCACTCTACAGACTCCTTTACATGGTTGTCGATGTATTTGCCAGTCCATATTGACTGTTCACGGGCAAGCCCATCAAGCACCTTTTGCACATCTGCCGGAAGGCTGTTCCATTTATCCATGTTCATAACCACTCCAAACGAGGTGGTCTGCATGTGACAAATGGTTGAGAAACGGCATGTCTCTGCAAAATTGAAATCCTTGAGGATATCAAGGGAAGAAAACACTCCGTTCACAATGCCCTTCTGCAACGCCTCCGGTGTTTCAGACTGTGGCATGGCGACAGGCGTCGCCCCAAGCAGCTTCAGGGGCTTGACGCCGGCGCCCGTGCATCTGAGCTCATACCCCTTGAGATCCGCAAGGGTCTTTATGGGCTTCCTTGATATGATATCCGCAGGGGGAGCGGTAAAGAGGGCAAGCACCTTGACCTTGGCAAGAGACCTGGGATTATATTTTTTATAAAGGTCAAAGAGTACTGCATTCGCAACTGTCGCATTGGAAAAACCAACGGGAAGGTCAACGGCCTCAAGCAGGGGGAAACGGCCGGGCTGATATGCAAAGACAACGCAGCCAATATCCGCGATGCCGTCAATGACACCATCCATCATATTCTTTGCTCCAAGCAGGGTGGAACCTGGAAAGGTCTTTACCTTTACCTTGCCCCTGGTGCGTTTCTCAACCTCCTGTTTCCAGTGTTCCATCTGCACACAGGGGAAGGTGGACGCAGGTGGAAAGTTCGCATAGTTCAGGTTAATGGGGCCCGCGCCTGATACCTGAGGCATACTCACGCAAACAAAAAATGCGGCAAACAGAAGCGCCGCTGCCAATGATGTCAATAAGGAACGCTGTTTCATCTTTCTGATCCTCCCTTTCTGCAGGAAAACCTGTCCCGCAGATTATCTGTTATCGTATATCCTTTTTGATTTACGCTCTGAACGTGGAAGCGCGCCATAATCAACCACCCTTATCTCAGGCGAGACGATAAGGCTGTTTCTTATGGTTTTACTGATAAATTCCTCAATCTCCTGGTCCTGGCCGGAGTCGCCATCAGGGGCCCGCTCAACGCGTATGAGCATGATATCCCTGCCCTCTTCATGCCTCAGATTTATGTCAAACTCGCTTGAAATCGGATAACTAACCGCAATGTCGGAAAGTATCTCGTCTATCTGGCCGGGATAGATGTTCACCCCCCTGAAGATTATCATATCATCGCTGCGGCCAAGAATACGGTCGTGACGGGGAAAGGGGGAACCGCAGCCGCATTCACCAGAAATCTTTCGGGTAAGATCCCTTGTGCGGTAACGGATCAGTGGAGAGGCCTGCTTGCGCAATGTCGTAACCACAATCTCGCCTATCTCTCCATCCCTTACGGGCTCCAGGGTATCAGGGTCAAGGAATTCAAAGATAAAATAGTCGTTCCAGTAATGTATTCCCTGATGCAAGTGGCAATCAATGCCTGTGCCTGGCCCGTAAATCTCTGTCATGCCTGTAATGTCATAGAGATGTTCGGCTCCTGAATTTTCAAGAATGGCGCAGCGCATGGCCTCGCTGCACCGTTCGGAGCCCTGTATGATGGTCTTCAGATTGATTCTGTCGCGGATGCCCCGCTTCTTTATCTCTTCAGACATGAGAAGCGCCATGCTTGCAGTACAGCACAGAACATCCGGCTGAAGATCCAGCAAAAACCTGCACTGCATGTCTATATTGCCAGGCCCCACAGGTATTGCCATGGCGCCCGCGTGTTCACATGCCGCCTGGAAACCCGCGCCTGCCGTCCACAGGCCATAGCCGACAGCGATCTGCACGCGGCTTCCCGACCCCACTCCAGCCATACGGTAACAACGTGAAAAAAACTCCCGCCAGTCTCTTATGTCTTCAGCAGTGTAGGCCATAATCTTGCGTTTGCCAGTGGTGCCAGACGAGGAATGAATCCTCACAACCTGTTCAGACGGGACGCTCAGCAGGGGAAAGGGATACCCTTCGCGCAGATCATCCGCTGTTGTAAAAGGCAGCCTGCCTATATCGGAAATATCCCTGATGTCAGATGGAGAGATGCCGAGAGCATCAAATTTTTCTCGATAAAAGTCCGAATTTTCATAGACATGCCCTACAGTCCACCTGAGCCCGTCGGTCTGGATGGCAGTCAGCTTTCCAGGGGTCAATTTCTCATTCATATTATTTTCCTGTGGCTGTGACAAGTAATCGTGTTCCATGATAGGGAAACATAAAAAACAGCAGCGATTTTCCGGAATTTTCTGACTAAAAAATATTACAGCCGCCTTTTACCGCATTTTCCGCAAGATAATCTGTCCAAACCGGCGATTTGCAAAACAACAACGGCAATCCCTGAAGAAAATCATCAAAAACTGGGACAAGGATACAAAACCGGCAGGCAAAACACAAGGGCACCCGGCAAATCTTTCGGCATAATGCGAATCATACTGCCAGGGACAAAACACAGAACAGGTCAATAACAATCAACATCCATGACACCTCATGGCCCTTTCCAGTGCACCATTTGACCACTGTCCAGCTCAGGAAACCCCATATTATGCCCTGGGTTATGGAATATGTCATGGGAATCAGGATAATGGACAGAAAGGCGGGAATGGCGTCGTCCAGACAGTTCCAGCGGATTCTTGCAATTGGCTTCATCATGAAGACGCCTGCCATGACAAGTGCGGGCGCTGTTGCCTCAGGAGGAACCATGGAGAGCAGGGGAGAGAGGAACATGAACGGCAAAAAAAGCAGGCCGGCGACCACTGCCGTCACTCCGGTTCGCCCTCCTTCTTCAATGCCTGCCGCCGACTCGATATAACATGTACCGGAGCTGCTGCCGACCAGACCTGAAAAAACAGTGGAAAGGGCATCAACCAGAAGAGAGCGTTCTATGTTCCTGGGTTCGCCTTCTTCATCAACAAGCCCTCCTGCCTCAGCGACCCCTATAAAGGTGGAAAGGCTGTCAAACATGTCAGTGAAGAGAAAGGAAAAAATCACAGGAACCAGGGAAAGCTCAAGGGAGTGGACGATATCCAGTGAAAAGACAAGGCTGAAATCAGGCGGCGCGAAAAAACCCTTCCAGCTCACCATCAACCTTTCTCCCCACCAGCGTCCCGCAGGCACTGCAAGCAATGTGGTAAAAGCTATACCAACGACAAGCGCTCCGGCAACCCGCCTGGCAACAAGTACTGATGTTATGGCAAGGCCAGCCACAAATGTAAGCAGCCCCGGAGTGATTTCCCCTGAAGATAAAAGCCCAGCCCGGGATACTGTGACAAATCCGGCATTAAAAAAACCTATGACAGCTATAAACAGCCCTATGCCAACAGAGAGGGCGTACCGCAACTGGCTGGGAATGTTACGAACAATCAGGGTCCGTACATTAAACAGCGAAAGCAGAAGGAAAACAATCCCTGACCAGAAAACCGCCCCAAGGGCAACCTGCCAGCTTACCCCCATGCCTCCCACAACCGAAAAGGCAAAAAAGGCATTAAGGCCCATGCCAGGCGCCACGGCCAGGGGATTTTTGGCGTAAAGCCCCATTGCGATACTGCTGAAGGCGCTCACAAGGACAGTTGCCGTAAGTACAGCGCTGAAAGGCATGCCGGCCTTGCCAAGGATTGAGGGGTTCACCACAATAATATACATCATGGAGAGAAAAGTGGTTATACCGGCGATTATTTCTGTCCTGAGAGTTGTATTGCCCTGACCCAACCCGGCAATATCAATGTCCATTCACACCGTCCTCCCTCTCATCTATCCATCCACAAACCCACGCGCCGAAATTGCGGCCGCAGCATGCCTCATTCTGAAATCATGGCGCTTATCCTTGCTGCCTTGGCAGGGTCCATGTTCGCGAAAATCGCGGCAACCTGCTTGGCTTTCATGGCAGCAAGAAGACGGGCCACATCCTTTTCCTTCATCCTGTCAAGCAGGGCCGCTGCCCTGGCAGGGTCCATCTTGCCGTACACTCCCACAAGGTGCTTGAAATTCTTCTCCCGTTCCGCAAGGGCATTGTCCACAGGCCCTTTCAGCTTTTTAAGCAAAGCCTTCAACTCCGCGATCTTGGCTTCAATATCGTCACGGACAAGGTCAAGCTCGCGCTCACGCCTGTCAAGCTCAGCGGCCCTCTGGTCAAGTTCACGCTTTCTCGCGTTCAGTATTTCAACAAGCTCAGGATGACAGCAGTCCCCAACCGGACCGGAAGACTTTACCTTTTCACCTGCCGCTTCGGCCACTGCACAGGCCCGGGCCAGATACCTGCTGAAAAAAGGCCCGGCAAAACCGGAAAAGAGCTCGGACGCCGCCGCTGCGAACAACATGGCAACCATAATGCCTGACATTACAAGAACAATCCTGACACCGCCCCTAACTGTGCTGTTTTTCATTAATTGCCTCCTTCTCCACCCGATTCATAACAAATCGTATGGAGGCCATGTCATCAGCCTCTATCTGTTCCTGCCTCATGATCTCTCGCAGATATTCCTGATAATCCCGCTCCCTGAACTTCTCTATGAGCTCCACATCCCTGTGCCGTTGGGCAAGCCTTGCCCTGAGCTGCTCCACCTCCTGTTCAGCCGCGACCCTGGCCTGGAACGCCTTTTCAAACCGTTCCTCAAGGGCCGACACCTGCTCCTGCCGCCACTGATATTCCTTGGCCACCATGCCTTCAGTTATCCGGCCGGACAGGTCCTGCTTAGCTTCCCTGAGCTGCCCTGCCAGCATCTCTTCCTTGTCCCTGGCCTCTTTTAACACGCCGGTTGCCCTGGCAAGTTCTGCCTCCGCGGCCTCTTTTAACCTTCTCCGCACCCTGAGCAGGGCCTCCAGCCTGAAATGATAAGCCATTTATGAGCCTGCCATGTTAAAAAGCGATATGAGTTCAGCAACACTGCTCTCATAATCAGCGGATTCCCCGACTTCCTGCCTGAGAAAAGCATTTACCGCGTCAATATGCTCCAGGGCGAAATCAATGTCACTGCTGCTGCCACGGGTATACGCGCCGAGATTGACCAGGTCTTCCGCCTGCCTGTAAACAGACAACACCTTGACAAGCTGCCTGCACGCAGGTATCTGGCCAGGCGCGGCGATATCTGACATGACCCTGCTAACACTTGAAAGCACGTCAATGGCAGGATAGTGTCCCTTGTGAGCCAGATCCCGTTTTAACACCACATGGCCATCAACAATGGAGCGCACCGAGTCAGCCACGGGTTCGTTCATGTCATCGCCTTCCACCAGCACTGTATAGATACCGGTTATGCTTCCGGCATTCTCCTTCCTCCCTGCCCGCTCCAGAAGCCTTGGCAACTCGGCAAATACTGAAGGTGTATATCCCCTTGATGTAGGCGGCTCTCCTATGGCAAGCCCCACCTCCCGATGGGCCATGGCGAATCGGGTAACAGAGTCCATCATCAGAATAACATCTCTGTTCATGTCCCGGAAATATTCAGCTATGGCCATGGCAAGATAGGCACCGCGAAGACGTATCAGTGGAGGCTGGTCAGATGTGGCTACCACGATTACCGACCTGGCAAGACCGTCCTCTCCAAGGTCCCGCTGTATGAATTCCATAAGTTCCCTGCCACGCTCACCGATGAGGGCAATAACATTCACATCAGCCGAGGTATATCTGGCAATCATGCCAAGCAGGGTGCTTTTGCCAACCCCAGAACCTGCCATTATGCCGATGCGCTGTCCCTTGCCCAGGGTGAGACATGCATTTATGGCGCGAACTCCCACATTTACAGGCTCATCTATCCTGGGCCTCTTCATTGGATTGATGGGTTTGGCATAGAGGGGATACATTGCCTCGTAATCCAGCGGACCGAGGTTGTCAACCGGCTCCCCAAGCCCATTTATGACCCTGCCAAGAAGCCCGCTGCCAACGCCGGTATTGGCCTGTTCCTCACAAACCCATATCTTTCCGCCCGGTTCAACGCCCCTCATCTCGCCAAGGGGCATAAGCAGCACCCTGTTCTCCCTGAAACCCACGACCTCAGCAAGGACAGGTTCACTATCCCTCACCTCTATGCTGCATACGCCGCCAACAGGCACTCCCGGGCCACGCCCTTCAAGGACCATGCCTACCACCTGATTAACAATACCGCATGACCTTGCAGGCGACACCCTGGATACGGCTTGCATATAGGGATCAAGATTTATATCAAGGTGTAACATCCCGTCCCGCGCCATCGGCATCCACACCCCGGGAAACAGGCCCATTCCCAGCCTGTTCAAATCCGTCAGTTACAGGCTCATTCCCATCGCCACCGGTCACATAAAGATCTTTATCAGACTCAACCCCTGTTCTCTCGTTCAGGACCCTGTTGATCTCATCATGTACTGCCTGCATCCTCCCCTCAACCGTTGCGTCAACAAGGCCAAAGCCGGTCTCTATCAGACATCCTCCCCTGGTAACCGCAGCATCCTGGGTAAATTTCACATTTATCCCCTTATTACCGTCCAGATAATCCTGCCACCTGTCTCCGATATAGTCAAAGTCCTCAGGATTGATATGTATATCAACTGTGGTGCCTGCAACCACCATGGCCATTGCGGCTTTTATGCTGTCAAAAATCACATCCGGGGCTGTTTCAATCTCCCTGCCAACAACATGACGGGCGATTTCCATAACAAGCCGCACTATCTGGCGTTCATGTCTGCCAACAAGGGCGTCGGCCCTGTTGCGGATACTGTCAATCAGCTTTTCAAGACGGGAAACCCTGGCTTCATACTGTCGCCGTCCAAAATCCTCTCCATCCTTGCGCCCCTGTTCAAAACCCTGTTCATAGGCAGACGCGCTTTCCTCTTCAGCCCTGAGCCTTGCCCTGGACAATATCTCATCCGCCTCTGACCTCCTTTTTAAGGACTCCCGCTCGGCCCTGCGCAGGATATCGGCAGCCTGCCTCTCGGCAGCCTCAATAATTCCGGCAGCCTGCCTCCCGGCATCTTCAACAGGATCAGGTGCTTCCTCTGCGCGGTTGACCTCTGCCGGATCATTCTCAGCGCCTTCATCTGCAGATTCGGATATGTGTACAAAACTGGAAAGGGCGTCAAAGGCACTCGATATCCTCCCGTCAGCCGGCTCCTCGTCTGATGAACTCTCAGGAAACTGCAGGGCTATATACTCACCCCTGCCCTTCTTTATCACTGCGGCCACGACATCAATTCCCCCGGAACAATAATTTTTCACTACAGATTGACACTGCGAGACAAAACCTGAAACAGATTCGCACGCGCACCGTCTTCAAACAGCAGAGATAAACGGCCATGTTGACAGGAATCAGACCAGCACCTCCTCGCCGCCTTTTCCGGCAAGCACAATCTTGCCCTCACCCTCAAGACGCTTGGCTACCTTGATAATATTCTGCTGGGCCATCTCCACATCCTTGAGTTTGACAGGTCCCATGGTTTCCAGGTCCTCCTTTAGCATAAGCCCGGCCCGTTCAGACATACTGTTGAAAAACTTGGCCTTGAGTTCTTCCGAGGCGGCCTTGAGCGCCAGCTTGAGGTCGTCCGTGCTGATCTCCTTGAGGATGCTGACAATGGCCAAGTCGTCCACGCCAAGGAGGTCCTCGAACTTGAACATAAGTTTCCTGATCTCTTCGGCCAGATCCTCGGACTCCTCTTCGATCTGTTCCATAAGATTGTCTTCAAGGGTGCGCTCCACATTGTTCAGGATCTCCGCCACCTTTTCAGCACCTCCCACCTTGGTGGCATCGCTCATCTCAACAGCAAAAAGCTCTTCTTCAAGCACCCTGTCTATCTCGGCAACAATATCAGGATTTATTTTTTCCAGGTTGGCTATTCTCAACATTATGTCCGACTGCATCTTCTCAGGTAGTTCACTGAGTATGGAACCTGCAAATTCAGGTTCAAGATGGGCAAGGATAACCGCAACTGTCTGAGGATGCTCATTGTTAAGAAAGTTTACAATGACCTTTGGCTCAAGACTGGACAGCTTCTGAAAGGTGGAAGGATGAAGCTGACGCATGATATCTTCGTATATCTGTTCAGCCTGCTCCTTGGGCATGGAAGAAAATAGCACCTTTTTAAGAAAGGACTCCACAGGAACCGCCATCTCCCCGTGTACCATGGCCATCTTTTCCCTGACCTCAACCAGCACCTTCTGAACGGCATCACCAGGGATGTTGGATATGGTGGCCATTATACCGGAAACCTGCCGAACCTCTGACTCCTTAAGGTATTTGAACACCTCGGCGGAAAAATCCTCTCCCATGGCAAGCAGGAATATGGCGGCCTTTATTGGGCCATTGGGATTGCTGAGATCCAGATTCATAACAAAAACAGCACCTCTTACTGGTTGTCAGGGGCTGGTTCCCTGAGCCATATCTTGATAAGCGCGGCGGCACGCTCAGGATAATCGTTGGCAAGGTCCTGAAGCTCGGCAGTGGGATCAGGCACCGGCTCAAAGGGAACGGCTGCCTCTTCATCCTCACCGGTCTCCCCTTCAAGGGCTGCCAATACAGCCTGTTCTGACGCATCGAGTTCTTCCACGGTCTCTTCGGGTTTAAGCACAAACCGGTTCAAAAGCGGCCGTACAACCATGAATATAAACAACAACGCAAGCACAAGGTTAATGGCAGGCTTTACGAACCTCGAACCTATCTCAACCATGCGATCCACATCCGCAGACCTTGCGGGGGCTGTAAAGGCCACATTTACAACGCTTACATCATCACCCCGCTTGGCGCTGTACCCCATGGCAGCCTTTACAATACGTTCCAGACTGGCCATCTCTTCAGGGGTGCGCTGCTTATACTCTTCCTTGCCGTCCTTGTTGACGGTCATGCCGTCCACCATAACGGCAACGGAAAGCCTGGAAAGCTTGCCTACCGCCCCCTTCACCTGACGCTGCAACCGGCTGATCTCCCAGTTTTTGGTATCTTTCTGTTTCCTGGTGGTAAAATCTTCATTTTTCTGTCCAAGGTTGCCCTGCAGCTTGTTGGCCAGCCCCCCCTTCACACCGGGTATTGCCCCCTTTTCATCCTTTTTTTCAACCTCAAGAAGTTTTTGCTCACTTCTTATGGCAGTCATATCAGGATCATACCTGTCTTCACTGCTTTCAACAGCATCAAAATCTATGTCAGCGGAGACCCTGACCACAGCCTTGTCAGGCCCAAGGGCGTCATCAAGCATTGTCTGTATCTTGTATTTGTAATACTCCTCCATGCGTCTCTTGTAGAGAAGCTGGGTGCGGGTACGGGTCTCAAGGGAATCCCGATTATCATAGTGCTCATACATGACCGCCCCGCTGGTATCCACAACAGAGACATTCTCCCTGGTCAGTTTTGGCACGGCGCAGGCCACCAGGTGCACAATGCCCTTGACCTGGCTGGCGCTCATTTCAGCTCCTCGTTTCAGGTTAAGCACAACCGACGCGGTCGGGGCCTGCCGCTCCCTGACAAAAAGCGTCTCCTTGGGCTGGGCAAGTATCACGCGAACGCTCCTGACCTGGGGAAACTGCGCGATGGTCTTTTCCAGCTCTCCCTGAAGGGCCCTCTGATAGTTAACCCTCTGAACAAAATCCGTTGCCCCGAAATTGGTCTTGTCAAATATCTCAAAACCAACTCCGCTGCCCCTGGGAAGACCGGCTCCGGCAAGGGCAAGGCGCACGTCATAGACCTTCTCGGCAGGCACCCTTATGGCGCTGCCCCCCTGGGTAATTTCGTACTGAACCCCCTCCTTTTTTAGCCAGGAAACAACTTCCGAGGCGTCTCCCTGGTCAAGGTCACTGTACAGGGTTGTCATGGCCACGCTGTTATTAAAGAAAAAGAGGGCCGCGAAACCTGCCATCACCACTCCGGTCACCACTCCGGCAATAATTTTCTGCCGCATGGAAAGGGAGTTATACAACTCCTTTATCTGTTCAACATATTCAGACAGACCTGGCATTTATGAATCTCCTTCAAACAGGCATCCGGATTATACCTAATCAGACCTGCATCCTCATGATCTCCTCATAGGCGCTGAGAACCTTGTTCCTG
>CAYXYO010000269.1:0-12201 GCA_964469365.1 uncultured Desulfobacterales bacterium
ACCAGCGAAAATGTCGCCAAAATTTCCTGTGGGCACAGAAAAATTTATCCTGGAATTGCCCTGTTTGCGCAGTTTCAGGGCAGCGTAAACGTAATAGACCACCTGTGCCAGTACCCTTGCCCAGTTGATGGAATTGATGGAGCCCAGTCTGTACGCCTTTTTGAAACCGGTTTCATTAAACAGTTCCTTTACTATGTGCTGGCAGTCGTCAAAGGTGCCTTCAACCGCGATGTTGAACACGTTTCTGTCAGGCACTGTTGTCATTTGCAGGGCCTGGACAGGACTTACCCTGCCATGGGGATGCAGGATAAATATATTGATGTTCTCCCTGCCCCTGACGCCGTAAATCGCGGCGCTGCCCGTGTCCCCGGAGGTGGCTCCAAGTATGTTCATGGTCTCCTTTTTTTCAGCCAGGAGATATGAAAAGAGGTTGCCCAGGAGCTGGAGCGCAATGTCCTTGAAGGCCAGTGTGGGGCCGTGAAAAAGTTCAAGTATGTACTCCTTGCCGTCATGGACAAGGGGGGTTATTTCAGGTGTATCAAATGATGCGTATGATTCGCTTATGAGGCTGTTCAGGTCGCTTCCAGGTATGTCATCAATAAACATGGTCATTATTTCCAGGGCAAGGTCCTGGTATTCCAGTTCTGACCAGATGTTGATGGTATCCTGGTCAACGGACGGCAGGGGCAGGGGCAGAAGCAGGCCTCCGTCAGAGGCAAGCCCCATCATTACCGCTTCCTTGAAGGATACCGGTGAGATACCGCCGCGGGTGCTGATATATTTCATCTGTGCTGTTCTCCAGGTTCGAGGATAATCTTGTGGTTAAGCAGGTCAACAGCGGCTATGCTGGCCCGCACTGTTGCCGGTTTTGTGAAAAAGCCCTCTATCCTTGTGCCTTCCTCACAGGGCTCCACAAGGGTTGCGTCTTTGAAGATCAACTCTTCTTTACCGTTTTTTCTAATATAGACAGATGATTGGCACATTTTTTTATTATCTGTTCCTTAAATTTGCGTCTAATGTTAACCAGTTGAAAAATATAGTGTCTTATACTCTCATGTGTTAGTATTGGCAATATGGTGACATAATAAATTGCCGTATGAATCATAAAGGAAGAAAGATCCCGGTCTGACAGGTTGCGGGGTTTCAGACGCAAGACAGGTTTTAATGATAACAGACATGACATCATGCAGACAGCAGGGAGGCAGGGCTGTTTTCCTTGACAGGGACGGAACCATAAACGAGGAGGTCTCCTATCTCTCCAGGGTTGAGGATATCAGGCTTGTGCCAGGGGCCTCTGAAGGCATAAAAAGGCTTGCGCGAAGCGGTTTCAGGATAGTGGTTGTTACCAACCAGTCCGGGGTGGCAAGGGGATATTTTGATGAAGAGCGCGTCATGGAGATAAATTCAGCCCTTGCCTCCATGCTGGCAGAGCAGGGCGCCCCTGTTCATGGCTGGTATTTCTGCCCGCATCATCCTGACGCCGCTGTTGAGAGATACAGGTTGGAATGCCATTGCAGGAAACCTGCGCCCGGTCTTATTGAACAGGCGGCAGGTGAGATGGCCATTGATTGCCAGGGGTCGTTTATGATAGGTGACGCCATACGGGATGTGGAGGCTGGAATCAGGGCAGGCTGCCGCAGCGTGCTGGTAAGGACAGGTCATGGCATGGAGGCGTGCCGTGACGGCAAACTGTTGCGGCTTGCCGGAGAGCATAATATCCATGTGGCCGAGGACCTGAATGCCGCCTCCCTCTGGATCCTTGGTCAGGAGGGCGGCTGATGCGCCTGTTGATTGTCAAGATAAGCGCCATTGGCGACGTGATAATGACATTGCCTGTGCTCGACGCCTTTAAAAGGAGTTTCCCGGACATAAGCATTGACTGGGTTACCGGAGAGGCTGCTTCCAGTGTCCTGAAGGGCAATCCCCATATAGAGAACCTTGTTGTCTATCCCCAGAAAGAGATGCTTTCAATGGCTCGTTCACCTTTGAACTGGCCGTCCCTCTGCCGCGTCGGCATGGATTTTTTAAGAAACCTGCGCGGGAGGCGTTATGATATGGCGCTTGATTTCCAGGGGCTTCTTAAAAGCGGTGTGATAACATGGCTGGCAAGGGCAGATATCCGTTCAGGTTTTGCAGGGACAAGGGAGGGCAGCTCCTTTTTCCTGAACCACAGACTGCCTCCCTATGACCCTGACGAACACGCTGTTGACCGTTATCTCAGACTTGCGGCATCCCACGGGGCCATGGCCCCGTCTCCCGCGGTGTTCCCCCTTGTCACAGGTGAAAATGACAGGCTGGAGGCAGACGCGGTCCTGGAAAAGGCGGGTGTGAGTCAGGGGAGGAAATTCGCTGTCCTTGTTCCCGGAACGGTGTGGCCGACCAAGATGTGGACAGTGTCAGGTTTTGCCGCCCTTGCGGATATGATGGCACACAGGCTCGGGCTTGTTCCGGTAATAACCGGAGCCGCGTCAGACGCCATGCTTGCCGCTGATATCATATCAGGCTCGGCGGTCATGCCTGTTGACATTACAGGACGCACTTCTCTTCTATCTCTTGCCGAGATCTTCCGCCGGGCCTCTGTGGTGGTGTCAGTGGATACAGGCCCCATGCACCTTGCCGTTGCGGCAGGGGCAAGGGTGGTGGCGCTTTTCGGGCCCACTGCTCCGTGGCGCACCGGTCCATACGGCGCGGGACACAGGATTGTGCGGTCAGGCGTTGACTGTTCTCCATGTTTCAGGCGGTTATGTGATTCCTGCGAATGCATGTCCGGCATAAGTCCGGAGATGGTCATGGAGGCAGTGGAAGAGCTCTGCCCAAGCGGTAATGATGCCTGAAGGGTTGTCAGAGGGGCCGGGTCAGGAACAGATGGAATAGCGTGAAGGTGAGGCTGATCGTCAAAACTGCATCCTGAAACTTATCACGCCTTCCTCATAGGTCGTCTTTACCTTCATGTCTGAATGGTTGAATATGGCCTGCATGCGCCTGTTGCCAGGAAGCACCTCTGCTGTAAACCCGGCTATGCCGTTGTTCCTGGCGATTTTCACAAGATGGTTGAACATGAACCTGCCAAGCCCCATGTTCTGCCACTCATCCCTTATGACAAAGGCGACTTCAGCCATATTGGTCCTG
Organism: uncultured Desulfobacterales bacterium; assembly: GCA_964469365.1. Classification (GTDB taxonomy): domain Bacteria; phylum Desulfobacterota; class Dissulfuribacteria; order Dissulfuribacterales; family QOAL01; genus CAYXYO01. The sequence goes on from CAYXYO010000269.1 coordinate 3,130, forward strand.
TCATCAAGGAAATATCTTCCAACAGCTATTATTTCGTCTCCATGCGCCTCTGGCACAGTGCCTACAATGGCAACGTCCCGCCTGTGGTCTATGTAGACATAATTTTTTATATGCTGATGGGTAAATTGCGGATTACTGCTCATAAAACGGTAGTAAACTGTCTCCTGTGAAAGGGCGTAAAGAAGGTCTTTCATCCTGGGTTCATCAGTAGGCATGATGGACCTGAAATTCACCTGGGTGCCGTCCTTGAGTACATGGGAGACATTTGTTATCTCCTGGGGCAGAAAAATGAATCTCTCCTCCACGTCGGCAAAATCCTCTGAAAGATATCGCGCCCTGACAGCATCCTTTATAAGCTGTTCCCTGTAATCAGGATGGGCAATGCTTATGAGGGCCAGGGCGCGTTCCTGTATGCTTTTGCCATGGAGATAGGCCACTCCGAATTCCGTTACCACATAATGGGCCGAGCCCCTTGGTATAACGACCCCGGCCCCCTTTGTCAGGAATGGGACAATCCTTGAACGGCTGCCATTGTCACCGGTGGAAGGCAGAACGACAATCGCCTTGCCTCCCTTTGATGCTGCCGCCCCCCTGTTAAAATTTACCTGTCCGCCTATGCCCGAATAGAAATGACCATCTTCCGAATCTGAACATATCTGGCCTGTCAGATCAACTTCAAGGGCCATGTTTATGGAGATCATCCTGTTGTGCCTGCTTATCACATTGGGATCGTTCACATAGGACGTGGGTCTGAATGAGAAAAGAGGATTATCGTCAATATATTCATAAAGTTTATGGGTGCCCATACAGAAGCTGACCACAGCCTTGCCCTGGTCAAGGGTCTTTTTCCGTCCGTTGGCCACGCCCTTGCGAACAAGTTCGGCCACGCTGTCAGTAAGCATCTCAGTATGAATACCCAGGTCATGCTTGTCCATGAGGCGGCCGGCCACTGCCTGGGGAATCCGTCCCACTCCGGGCACCCTGCCAAGACCAAATTCCAGGGTAGCTCCATTTGGCACAAGAGACGCCACGTAATCGGCAATCTTCAGGCTGGTTTCATGGGCGGGACGTATGAATCTCTCTATAAGGGGCTGGTCAACCGGCACCAGTATGTCAATGTCGTATATATCCATGAGGCTTTCACCTCTGGTCCAGGGCATGTGTGGATTAACCTGTGCAATCACAAGGGATGCGTTTTCAGCAGCGCTCTTTACCACATCCACCGATACGCCAAGACTCACCATCCCCCTCTCGTCAGGCGGTGTGACCTGTATCAGGGCAACGTCAAGAGGCAGGCGGCCCGAATCAAACAGGGACGGTATATCAAAAAGGTGTATGGGAGTATATCGTCCTGCTCCAGCCTGTACATGTTCCCTTATGTTGTGTCCTATAAAAAAACTGTTTACCCGGAAACTGTCGGAATATTTACTGTGGGCGTAAGGGGCGTCTCCCTTGGTAAGTATCTGCACTATCTCCACATCAGAAAGTCTGCCTGCCATATCGGTCATGGCCCGGACAAGCACAGTGGGTTCCCCGCATCCGGTGCCTGTAAAGACCCGCTGACCAGATTTCAGGTTTGAAAGGGCCGCAGATGGCGAAGCGATCATGTCGCTGTATTTTTCCTGCCACTTACTGAGATATTTCATTTTTTATCCTTACGGCTGCCTTGAAAATTGGAGTTCAGGGTTCAGTTCAGGGGGTAACGAAATTACAAATGAGGATAGCAGAAACGGCAAGGCCGGACAAGGCCGGGCTTGTGTCTGAATATACGCGACATCAGATGTCTGCAAGGCCGTTCCTGTTTGTCTCCTGCAGGATTGTGGTTTCCCCTGTTTTTGCAAAGTGCCTTTAATCTTGAAAAGCAACCCTTGACGTTATGAAACCTGTATGTTATGTCTGTCCAGACTTTAACCAAGGGGGCTATAGCTCAGCTGGGAGAGCGCTTGAATGGCATTCAAGAGGTCAGCGGTTCGATCCCGCTTAGCTCCACCAGGATATTCAAAGGAGTGCCGGCATTGCAGCACTCCTTTTTTAATTTCCCTGATCAAGCTGATTCCTGAAATATATGCTTCACATTAAAAATCTTCATACCCGGTACGGCCCTGTAAAGGTGCTTAAAAACGTATCCATTCATGTTGACAGGGGCGAAATAGTATCTCTTATCGGGGCAAACGGCGCCGGAAAGACAACCCTTCTTCACACCATTTCAGGGCTTCTAAAGCCTGTCGAGGGCTCAATTGTCTTTGGCGGCAGCAATATTGCGGGCCTTGCCCCTGACAGGATTGTGCGGCTTGGCATAAGCCAGTCTCCTGAATCCCGCCAGATATTTTCCCCCCTGTCCGTCCTTGAAAATCTCCAGCTCGGGGCCTACCAGAGATACAGGAAAAAGAGCGAAAGGGCAGGGATAGAGCGCGATATTGAAGAGGTTTTCCAACTGTTTCCAAGACTCAGGGAAAGGGCGTCCCAGGTGGCCGGAACCCTCAGCGGAGGAGAACAGCAGATGCTTGCCATTGGCAGGGCGCTTATGGCCCGTCCCTCGCTTCTTCTCCTTGACGAGCCTTCACTTGGCCTTGCCCCCCAGCTTGTGGAGCTTATAATGGATACCATTACCGAAATGAACGGAAAGGGCATGACAATACTTCTTGTGGAGCAGAATGCCAAAAAGGCCCTTGAGGTGTCCCATCGCGGCTACGTGCTGGAAACAGGCAGGATCATTCTGCAGGGCAGGGCATCGGATCTTGTAAGGGACCCGGATGTAAGACGGGCCTATCTTGGCAGGGACTACAAGGATATTTCAGAGAGATAAAGAGCATAAAAAAGAGCGGGAGCCTTAACGGTCATGAACAGCATAGAGTATCTTTCCAGGGACGCATGGAGACAGTGGCACACGGAACTTTTGCAGAGCAGCGTGAACCGCGCCTACGGCAGGGTAAGTTTTTACAGGAAGATAATGGACGAGCAGGGCGTTACTCCGGAGATGATCAGGGAACTCGATGACATAACCCTGCTTCCCTTTACCACCCGCAACGACCTTGCCGCCAACTATCCCTATGGTCTTTTTGCAGTGCCGCTGCGCGATATTGTCAGGATACATACCCTTCGCAGTTCCCAGAGACATCCTGTTGTCACTGGCTGCACACGACAGGACATTGAACACAGGAAACAGCTTGCCATAAGGTTTCTTGATGTTTGTGGCGTAACCCAGGATGATATTGTGCAAATCTGCCTTGACCCAGGCATGTCTGTTCTGGGTGACGCCATAAGGGAGGCCGCGGAGGCAATGGAGGCCCTTGTGATTCCCACTGACCCCCTGTCTGCCTCTGAACGTCTTGATGTGATGTCGGATTTCAGGACCACTGTCCTTGTCACCACCCCGACATACGCCATGCATCTTCTTTTTCTTGTTGGGCAAAAGGCGGTTCCCCCTGTGAGTCTCAATCTCAAGAAGGGAATCATGCTTGGCGAAACGCTGGATGAAGAAATACGCATGAAACTTGAGGACGGGTTCGGCATGGAGGTGCGGGCAGCCTATGGCATAATGGAGGCCACAGGTCCGGGCATGGCGTACGAATGCGAACATAAAAACGGGCTTCATCTTGCCATGGACCATGTCATCCCGGAAATTATAGACCCTGACACTGGCAGGGCGGTGCCTGAGGGCAGGGAAGGTGAGCTTGTGATTACAACGGTCTGGAACCGTTCAAACCCCCTTATACGTTTCCGGACAGGTGACATGACATCACTGGAGACCTCCTTGTGTCCCTGTGGAAGGACCACCTGGAGGATTGCCCCGATTTCCGGACGCTGTGACAACCTTGTAACGGTAAGGGGCGTAAAGATTTCACCTGAAAAGGTAAAGGCTGTGATCAAGGGCGCAAGCAGTGGCAGGGAGCTCCCCTTTGTCGTGATGCTTGACGAGAGGAACAGGCTTGTGGATATTGAACTTCACGTGGCAATGGACAGCGAGGCCTTTTCAGGCAGCCTTCCCCAGCTCCACGACTGGGTAAGGGCAGTGGAGAACTGTTTTGAAGAGACCATAGGCGTTTCGTGCAGGGTCAAGCCCGTTGAGCTGCGTTCAATACAGAAGTGGCTTGATGAGGGCAAGCTGTTTGTGTGGAGCTGAGTGGCGGCGGCCCACTTTCCGGTCTCATCTTCAAGAAATGGCTCAGCAGCCGCATATCAGGTTGAAATACAGGGCGATTTTCCTCTGTTTTCTCCTGTAAATTGCATTTATCTTCAATATGGCACTTTAAAAAACTGCAGGAATGCTTTAAACTGCCCTTTTTGAAAACTGGTTTTGCCGGTTGAGGAGGGAAAAACCGGCCGGACTGAACATCAAGTGAGCAGGGAGTTGCCATGAAGAAACATTACCATTGCGCCGCGTCCACTATTCTTGCCTTTGTCCTCTCGATGTTTGTCACAGCTTCCGTTGTTTTCGGTGAGGTAAAGCCATTGCCGCTGACTGAAGCGGACTGCGTCAAGTGCCATAACAACGAAGTGGCCACATTACAGGGACAGGAGTCTTCTCATAAAAATGACATAGGATGTTTTGATTGTCATGATGGCCATCCCCCTGCCTCAAAGGCCGTTCTGCCCAGGTGTTCCAGATGTCACTCTCCTGATGACAGCAAACATTTTGCCCTCAGTGGATGTAAAAAATGCCATAATCCCCACGCCCCCCTTGTGACGGATTTTACCGCCCTTGACAATCCAAAGCCTGTATGCGTAACTTGTCATGATGGTCCTGGCAAGGATTTTGCCGGTTTCCCAAGCGCTCACTCAGAACAGGATTGCAGCAACTGCCACGAAAAACATGGACTGGGCGAGGGAAAGAGTTATACCTGTCTTGACTGCCATGAGAAACACTCTCCGGAACTGGAGCTTTCAGACTGCGTTATATGCCATAAACCCCACAAGCCGTCCGCCTATATATGGTCCCGGGACCTGCCCGGCGATTACTGCGCGGCATGTCACAAGGATGTTGTGCAGAAATTCAGGACACGTGGAGGGCCGCATCTTGAAAAACTTGATTGCGTAAAATGTCATCTCAGGCATCCACCCCATGAAAAGGATGTGATTCCTTCATGCAACAAGTGTCACCTGAAGAAGAAAAAGAGGCATTTTACCATTGAAAACTGTACGAAATGCCACAATCCCCATGCACTGGCAGATCTTGATATTGCCAGTGTGGAGAATGTAAAGCCCGCGTGTCTCACATGTCACCCTGGGCCAGGGAAGCAGATGAAACAGAATCCCAGCGCCCATGCTGAACAGGACTGCAACAGTTGTCACAAGGTTCACGGAAAGTTCATGGAGTGCACGGAATGCCATGATCCCCACAGTGACGACATGCGGTACAGTGACTGTCTCAGGTGCCATGAGCCTCACCGGCCAACCCGCCTGGCTTTTAACAGAAAAATCCCGCCGAAACTTTGCGGAAGCTGTCATGGGGAACAGGTGGCCATGCTTGCAGGAAGCAAGACAAAACATGGCAGGCTGCACTGTATATATTGTCACAAGAGAACGCACAAGGTTGTTCTCAGGTGCGTCACATGTCATGGCAAACCGCATCCCGGCATGCTCCATAAAAAATTCCCTGATTGTAACACGTGTCATGGCGATCCCCACGATCTCAGGAAATAAGAGGAAAGAACCATGTTGAAGATAATGACAAAACTGACTGTTGCAATATCCCTTGTCATCCTTGCGGCCATGCCTTGCCGTGGCGAAGAAGACATATACAGCATCAAGATTGAGGAGCTTCCGGAAAAGGCATGCGCCCAGTGTCACTATCCGGTATATACTGATATCAGGGATCATGGGGGCGCGCACAGGCAACCATGCAGGGATTGCCATGAGACCTATCACAATTTCAGAAGGGCGCTCAAATGGGAGGAAAGGGTTCCTGCATGTCAGGACTGCCACCAGACTCCCCATGGCGAGGAGCAGGACATGCTGGCCTGCATGGGGTGTCATGAAAATGAACATGCTCCTGTTTTCAGCATAAAACTTGAAAAAATTGAACCCCTGTGCGCCAGATGTCATCCTTCCCAGTCTGATGAATTGAAAAAATTCCCAAGCGCACATTCCGAGCTGGCATGCACGGAATGCCATCAGGAGAAACACGGCAGGATTCCTGACTGCACGGAATGTCACTCAGAACCCCATTCAGCCTTTGTGGATAATGCTCACTGCACCAGGTGTCATTCAGTTCATATGCCCATGGAACTGAATTTCGGGTCTGACATCCCCAACGATGCGTGCAGGGATTGTCACGGGGAGCCTGTGAACCTGATCAAGACAGGCAAGTTCGCCCACGCAAAGCTGAAGTGCGTACTGTGTCACTCTGGTACTCACGGCACTGTGCCGGAGTGTGTGAAATGTCATGATACTCCACATTCAAGGGAGATGATAAAAGAGGCTGGCGGTTGCGGTGAGTGTCACGGCAATCCACACAGTCTTGAACCTTCTGACCAATAGGGGGGCTTTTTTCACTTTGCGTCGGCCATGGCGCGGTGCGTGGGCGCTATGTTTGAAACCTGAAAGTTGATGTTAAAGGGTGCATGGAGATATTGAGATATGAGAGCTGAAAAGAACAATTTTATTCCGGTTGCTGTCACGGTTATTATTCTTGCCGCTGCCGGCTGGTGGCTTTTTAATTACGCCCACAGGGAATGCTGGCAATGTGACCGGGATGATTTCTGGCAGCGTGGTCTTGAATTCGCATGCAGCGATAACGCCCATTACAGGGATAACAGCCTCAGATTTCTTGAAAAGGCGGCTGAGGAAGGGAGTGTCGAGGCAGCCTTTTTCATGGCGGAACTTGTCCTTGGAGAGGCAAATGGCACAGAGATAGAGTGCCTCAGGGCAAAGGTGCCTGTTAATAAAAAAGATGCTGTCCAGCGTTTTCATTCGCTTGAGAAGATGCTGGATTCCGCTGAATCCCCCCCTGTTGCCATCTGTTCCAGGCTTGCCTCCCTGTATCTTGACGGCAGACTGCCTTCCGCTTCTCCTGAACGTGAAGCTGAGAAGTGGCTCCTCAGGGCGGCGGAAGGCGGCGACTCCCACGCCATGCGGGAGCTTGGGCTGCTGTATGACGCGGCGGATGATTATGTCCCGGCCCGCAAGTGGTTTGAAAAGGCGGCTGAAGACAAGGGGAATTTTCAGGCGGCTCTTGTGGTCGGGGATTACTATTTTTACGGCAAGGGCATTGACCCTGACTGGAACCAGGCGCTTTCCTGGTATGAAAAGGCCCTTGAAAAGGGCAAGGCAGCCTGTGCCGGTCTTGCTGAAGAGAAAAGGAAAAAGGCCCTTGACCCTGCCGAAGCGAGGATAGAGATTGTAAAAGGCAAACTTGAAGAGGCAGGAGGCGAGACCCCCCTTGTGATTCATTACAGGCTTGATGGAGGCAGCTCCTCATATATTGTCTTTGAGGCAGCCGGGAATGGGACAAGGATAGGAGAGGTTGTGGAGAGCGATGGGGCAGTAACGGCCATGCTTGACGAGTCCTTTGTCTCTGGCGGGGCCAATGCCACCAAAGCAGGTTTTACTTTTATGAACCAGGGTCTTGAATGGCTCCTTGACGCATTTGCAAAATCAAAATATGGCGACAGGGCCTTTCTGTTCAGGATAACCGGACAGGACACGAAATAAGTTGAGCATGAACTGTTTCCAGGCATAGTGACAGAACAGTTTTTTCTCTTTTGTTGATTTGCAGATAAAGTTTATGCGATCACCTGATTTTTTTTCAGAAACCGTTCTCAAAATTCGTTTTACGCTCTGTTTCCTCGTCTCTTTCCTGTTTTTTTCATATCTTCCCCCCTGCAACCAGGCCCATGCCTTTGTGGATACGGTTGTGTCAAAACACCTATGGACCGGCGACCTCGGAGGTATGCTTGACCGGCGTCTTGTGCGCGTGCTTGTTGTCTATGACAACCTGTTCTACTTCCTGGACAGGGGCAGACAGTTCGGTTTTTCCTACGAGTACATGAAGGAGTTTGAGAAATATATCAACCGGAAACATGGGGGAAGGGGCAAGGACAGGATCAGAATACTCTTTATCCCTGTTACGCGGGACAAGCTGCTTCCGGCCCTTGTCAGGGGAACCGGCGATATCGCGGCGGCAAACTTGACCATTACTCCAAGCCGTAAGAAGATGGTTGATTTTACCATGCCCCTTTTCAGTAATGTGGATGAAATACTGATAACCGGCCCTTCTGCCCCTGATATACATTCTGTACATGATCTTGCAGGCAAAACCCTTTTTTTACGGCCTGACAGCAGTTATTTTGAACATGTCAGGACCCTTAACAGGATATTCAGGTCAAGGGGCATGCGTGAAATACGTGTGCAAAGGGCCGATCCCTATCTTGAAGACAATGATATTCTTCAGATGGTCAATGCAGGGATATTGCCCTTTGCCGTTGTTGACAGCCATACGGCTCCTGTATGGCATTCCGTTATGAAAAACCTTGAAATTCACCGGAATATAATGATTCATTCCGATGGCAAAATAGCGTGGGCAGTGAGGAAGGATAGCCCCATGCTTAAAAAGGTCCTGAATGACTTTATCAGCAAGAACAGAAAAGGCTCCCTTCTCGGAAATATTTTACTTAATCGTTATTTCAAGGAAAACAAATGGATACATAGTCCCATCAAGGCCAGGGACCTTGAAAGCTACAGCCGTATTGTGAAACTGTTCAGAAAATATGCGGCGCAATATGATTTTGACTGGCTTATGCTTTTTGCCATGGCCTATCAGGAATCAGGCCTTAATAACAGCAAGAAGAGTCATAGAGGGGCTGTGGGCATCATGCAGATAATGCCTGCCACGGCCCTGGACCGCAATGTTGCCGTCAGGGATTTTCATACCCTTGAGGGTAACATCAAGGCTGCCACCAGGTATCTTCATTTTCTGAGCACCAGGTATTTCAGCGAGCTGAAGGACGATCCCCTGAACATGATGCTTTTCACCTTTGCGGCCTACAATGCCGGTCCTGCCAGGGTAAACGCAATGAGACGCCTTGCCGCCGCATCAGGATTCAACAGGGATATATGGTTCGGAAACGTGGA
>CAYXYO010000270.1:0-5191 GCA_964469365.1 uncultured Desulfobacterales bacterium
ACCAACCACGCAGACGGACGCAGTTGCTGGCTTGTGGTTGGCGCGGGCTCCCAGGGCGTGTATGTCTTTCAGACAGGCGGGGGGGATGACTCCTATTCCCTTACTGTCAAAAGCCGTCTGGACACCACAGGCACAACTGAAAAAATATTCTATGTCAATGCCACTGACGCAGCCACTCCTGTGGCCATTCCCAACATCTATGTTGCCGATGGTGGAGGAGGATTCAAGGATATGGCAGGGGCCACAATGGACACTGACCCCCAGGTAACCCTCGCCTATCAGTGGGATGAATCAGTGGCTCCGGCTGCCATCCAGGCATTTCAGGTAAACTCTGCAAACTATTACGCCTTTGTCCTTGACCAGGCAGGCGGACTGAAGCTCTATGATGTCAACACAGATACCGTTGCCCCTGCTCCCCAGGTAGAAGCCGCCGCCCAGGGAGGGAAGTACGGTTTTGACCTGGCTTGGAACAGCAAGTACAGCGCTGAGGGCAGCGGCTCCAACCTTGCCGGAACGCCCTATGACATATGCGCTGATGAAAGCGGCGGCACCGCAACCAATGTAAACGTTTTTGTGGCTGCCGGTTCCGCGGGTGTCAAAAAGATGCAGCTTACGGCTGTAGGTACCGCGCTTGTATATGAAGAGAGCGGAAATCCTGTTGAATCATACAACACACCTGGTTCAGCCAGGGGGGTTGATGCGTACGAGGTCGCCAATGACCAGTATCGCGTTGTTGTGGCCGACGGAGACGCTGGCATACAACTCATGGATTACAATCTGAGCACAGCCAATGTCTTTACCCTGAACCGCCAGATAGCCCTTCAGGGGGCCGGAGTTGCCGAGGACGTGCTGATTGACCATCGCGCTTCAGATGACTTTGTTTATGTGGCATATGGCGACAGGGGACTTCTGGCCATTGATGTGACAGACAGCACTGCCTTTGACAAGTGGTCCAATCCGTCAACAGCGGTTATGCTGGACAGCTCAACAATGGGCGGTTATGTGAAAAAACTCGCGCTTGGCAACCAGGGGACTGACACATACTATCTCTACTGCCTTGTGCAGACTTCCAGCGGCACCACCATCATCAAGGTGGTCAATGTGAGCACGCCTTCTTCGGCATCCGTGACAGGGGAATACAAGCTGGAGACAGAGGCAAACGACCTGGCATTTCTCCCTGACTCAAGCAATACAGGCAAATATTACCTTGTGGTCTCATCAACAAATGACACTGAGCTTGGACAGACTTCCAGGGTGGTGACAGTCAATGTAAGCGATCCGGCCAATCCGGTTTCAGGTTCCATACTTGGGGTGACCGGTCAGGCACAGGCAGTAGGCGCCCAGGACCTCGGAGCGGGTTCTGGTCTGATTGTGGTGGGCGAGGCCATGAGCATAGGCACTGTAAACAGCTACGCCGGTCAGGCCGGACGCGCCAAGGTCACTTTCACAGGGGCACAGACAATAACAGTGTCTGTCGCAGCCAATCCCAACGTGGTGGCCCTTGGGGGAAGCTCCACGCTCAACGCCTCTGTAAGCGGCGGGGAATCACCGTATATCTACAACTGGTCCGCGTCGGCAAGGACAAGCAGTGAAACAGGCACCTTTTCCGATAACGGAACTGCCCAATCCCTCACTTGGACCGCTCCGGCAGGCGTTGCCGACATATTCACCCTTACAGTCAAGGTTACAGACAATGACGGCAACACAGGAACAGGTTCCGTTACCGTAAGGGCAAGGCCCACAGGGGTATCTGTGGTCAACCGTATAGGCAAGGCAGGTTCACAGGTTACAGTGCCCATTGAAGTAAGCGGCATTCCTGACACGCCAATCGACGCATGGGGACTTGAAGTAACCTTTGACCCATCTCTCCTCTCCTTTATAGAGGTGGTTGCCCCAACGGATCTGGCGGGCTGGTCTGTGAGCGGCGACGAGGTCAGCGCCGGCACGTTACGCATAGCGGGATATGCTGAAAGCTTTGACAAGGTGATCGAGGCAGGAGCTACCAAGACCTTGATACTGTTAAGGTTCTCCATAAGCAATTCCGCCGCGCCGGGAACCATTGTGACCATCACGCCTTCCAAGGCGGTTGACGACATAGCCGGAGTTGATCTTACGGCAGGCCAGTTCAAGATAGTATGTCCGGGTGATGTGGACGGCAGCGGCCTGCTCACTCCGCAGGATTCCCTCTGGACATTCTATTACTTCCTGGGCGTATATGACCTTGAAGAGGATGAGGCCAAGGTTGGCGATGTGAATAACGATGGCGTAACAGATGTGGCAGACGCCCTTGAAATAATGAACAGATACATTGCCTATGGAGGCCAGTGCCCTTCAATATAAAATAACAGCGGTCTGAAAAAGGACTGTTCACAACAGAAAAGCCGGTTCACGCATCATGTGTGAACCGGCTTTTTGTATCTGTTAAAAATTCAGGGAAGTGCTGCAAATCACCGGCAAAATAAAGCTGCGTTCGTTCCTCGCCACGCTTTGTTTTGTCAGGGGGTAGCGTATTGTTATGCATGGAAAACAAAAATCCTCTGCAAATAGAAAGGCAGGGGATTGAAAAGAAATGAATAACAACAAGGAGGAGGATTAAACTAAAACCACACGAATATCACGGCCAACAGCTTTGGCAAATTTTTCAAGGGTAGACAATCGAATTGGCAGAAAATAATTTTTCTCGCAAAAACAGGTCAGCATACTTGCTAACAAGACACAAGGCTGCAAGGGGCGAGGCAGGCACGGCAGTTTTCGAAGTTCAGTCTTTCAAATCAGTTTTTTTTCAAAGTCTGTTGCTGTAATTCCGCTTGCCCCTGAGCCCGGTCGCTAAACTGCTATCCTTAAAAAATCTTCCGCTGCCATTACAGGCCCCCGGGAAAAATTTTCTCTGCATGGCGACAGCATGTCATGTTCATCACACACAGGATAAAAATGGGTCAGAACCAGTTGCCCCACACCGGCCCTCTCAGCCAGAAGCCCGGCCTCGGACGGTGTAAGATGCCCCTGAACCTTGTGTCCTTCGGGAAAAGCGCATTCAAGGACAAGGAGGTCAGCGCCGCCTGCAAGTTCAACAAGGGAGTCTGACATGTCGGTATCACCGGAAAAGACCACTGACCTGCCGTGACTGTCCTCTATTCTCCAGGCAAGGCTCATGTCAGAGTGATTGACAGGAGCTGTCCGGATAATAAATGGAGGCTCCTGAACGGCAGAGGGAAGGGCAACCGGGAATTCCACAAGTTCCATGCCGGGCATGCGCACCCACTCACCCCACGCCTGCTCAAGCCCCTCCCTGAAGGTCTGAAAGCCTTCGGCTGCGAATATCCTGGGAATTTTTCCAACATGCCATCCACCATATTTCAGGGAAAAGACAAGGGGCGCAAAATCACCTGTATGATCCACATGGAGATGCGTGTAGAGCAGGAAATCAAGTTCAGGTGGAGAAACGCCGATTCTGGCAAGCTGGCGCAGGGTTCCTGAAGCGCTGTCAATGAGAAACTGCTGTCCATCAGCCCTGAGCAGGGCTCCAGGACCGGCCCTCCTTGCTGAAGGCACGCATGTGCCCGAACCAAGTATGATGACTTCCATAAATTGTCTCCCGATGTCACAAGGCCGCAAGTATGTCACAGGGCCGCAAGTTCTATATCACCCCATGCCCCGAGATGCTCTCCCTTTATCACCACCACACCTGTCACTCCCTGAACAGCGCGGGCGAAATCAATGCCTTTTTCAATATCAGCGCGGGAATGTATCATGTTGCCTGTCATGGTGGCGACAGCGTCGGCAAGGGCAGTGGAACCGGCCACCACAGTGACCGCGTCGGCAGTTCCATAGCTTTTTGAATGCCCCACGGTTCCAGATGACGTGCAGACCCCGAAATCCGTGGCAACAGGTGAAATCGTGATGCCTGCCCTGCCGCTTAACCTTGATTTGCCTGCCCACAGGGCAACGGTAACAGGAGACGTTACATGAAGGAATATGTCTCCCCCGTTTTCAACAATGACCTCCCGGCTGCCCTGCGCCACACATCTTTTGCCAACATACTCTGCTATGGCCCCGGCCACCGCTGCCATGGGGCCTGTGCCTGCCTTTCTCGCAGCGGCCATCATGTCCAGCAGGACTTCATGGGCAACGGCAGGCTCCCTTAGAGGCGTTTCAGCCTCAAAAAAACCGGGATGAAGGTCGGCATGGGCCTCAATTGCCGTGCGGGCCTCAATAATCCATGATGAGACCAGGTCATCCATGACCGTTTCAGCCTGAACATGGAGATCCGTCTCAAAGTGCCTCACCTGAAAAGAGACAAGCCCCCTGCGCCGGGATACTCCGCGATATACGCGCCTGTCCTGTTCCATGTCTTACAAGACACAATACATTAAATCGGGTAACCGCGACACCGGCTCAACATGAACATGGCATATCCTGAAAAAGCAACACATCATAAATTATGTAATTGACCACCTGTATCAAGTATGCAGGATGCTGCGGACAAAAAGCAAATACCGTCTTATTTCTCTCTATTCACCTGCTTTCAGGTAATCCGGATTGCCAAGCAACGGGGCAATTTTCGCATCAAGTTCATCCACCGCGGCCTGGTAATCCATCTCCCTGCCGCCTTTGGCGGATTCCTCTATGGTCCTGGCGAGTTCAGCAATGTCGTCAAGCCCCATCTGCATGAGTCCGCCCTTTATTTTGTGGGCTGCACGTGCAAGGGCAACAAGGTCATTATCAGCTAGATTTTTCTTCATTATACCGAGGCTTTCCGCAGCAGACTCCCTGAACGCCCCCACAAGCATTTCCGCCTGCTCGTCACTGACAGCATAGGACTCCTTCAGCCAGGCAAAAATCTCCGCAAGCCTGCAACCCTCATCATCGTTATCCGAAGCTCTCTTGCCTGTATCACTTTCATGTACATTTTCATCCTGCCGCCCATCAGCCTTCATATATTTTTTACCTGTTGCGGGTTTTATCCCGGAAAGCACCCTGAACAGGTCATCAGTATTAAAAGGTTTGGTAAGATAGTCATCCATACCTGCCTCAAGACATCTCTGTCTGTCTCCGATCATGGCATTGGCTGTCATCGCTATTACAGGGATATGCCCGCCTGCGAGCTTTCTGGAAAGTTGATTGGCCATTCGGGCAGGCATGTGCTGACATTCATGGTTACGTCCATTTTCAATGGCTCTTATCACCTCGG
>CAYXYO010000271.1:0-2617 GCA_964469365.1 uncultured Desulfobacterales bacterium
TTGCCGCCATAACGCCTGACATAAGGGAACACAGGCTGTTCAGGGTAGGGCTTCCCAACAGCTTTCTTGCCGGTATTGCCAGGGTGCGAATCGTGGACATGCCCGGTTTTGATTCCGGCCTTTCGGCGCATGAGCAGGCAATAAACGATTACCTTGACAGCAGCATGGCATACATCGTTGTTATTGATGCTGAAAACGGCAGCGTCCGAAAGAGCGTCCTTGACTTTCTGAATGAACTCGGCCTGCTTGACATGCCGGTTTACGCCCTTGTAAACAAGGCTGACAAGAAAAAGGCGGAGATAGGGGAGATAGTCTCGGTATGCAGGCAACAGATGGAAGATGCCCTTGGAATAAAGGGCATAAAAACAGAGCCGGTTTCCGCGAGGCTTGGTGAGACAGAGCCCTTTGCCCGTTTTCTCAAGGAACTGAATGACAGGGCTGGCGAGATATTCATAAAGAAGTTCGACAGCCTGCTTGGAGATATATCGGCAGAGGCTGAACGATATCTGTCAAGACGGCTTGACAACATGGACAGCGACATGCCGGAGATAGAACGCAAGGAAGAGGAGCTTCAGCGGCAGCTTGATGACATCGGGCGCAAGATAGATGAGGCAGGGGCAAGGATAGAGGCCCTGTACGACAGGACAGTGGACGAGATACGGGCCGCCCTTGAGGGCAAACTTATGGGCAAGATAGACCGTTACGCGTCTATCCTTGTGTCAAACGGCAACATAAATGACGATATTGCCCGCACTTGCAGGCTGACCTGCATAGAAAAATTCAGAAGCTGCTTTGAGACAGGCGTATCGAGATATCTTGAGGAGATAAAGGATGAGCTGTCAGGCATTGGCACCAACATAGACTTGCAATCAATCATTTCCATAGACAGCGATGTGATAAAGACCGGCATCAAGGCGGCCCTGACCACCGTCTTGTCCCTGATAGGCCTGGAACTGGGCGGACCGATAGGGGCGGCAATCGGCGCTGTGCTTAGCGTTATTATAGAATGGATTGCGGGAAGCATCAGGAAGAAGATGCAGGAAGAGCAGATAAAGAGCAGGCTCAGGGAAGAGATTCCTTCAATTATCAGCAAGGTTGGACAGGCCCTTGAAACCAACAGGGGGGAGGCGCTTGAAAAAATAATGTCAGCCCTGAAAGACAGGGTTGAGCAGGAAAGGAACAATGTGAAAAAGGCAATGGATGACCTGAAACTGCAAAAACAGCAGAAACAGGAAGAGCAGGATAGGATACGCCTGGAACTTGAAAAGGACCTCGCTGCTGTGAGGGAGATGGTGGCTGCATAGGCGCGGGAACGGTCCCGGCAGAGACAGACTGCATAATCTGAAGAGAGAACAAGGACGACTTAAAACATGTTTCAACTGGATTACAAGGCCATAGATGAAGTCAAAAACAGGATGGACGGGATAGTGAATGCCATATCTGCCATTGGTGACAGCGGTTTTGATATGGCAGAGAAGCTGACGATGGAGCTTGAACAGGCAGGCCGTGACCTTGATGAACAGGTGCTGGATTTTGAAACCAGGGAAAAGGTGCTTCGCATAGGTATAGTGGGGCAGGTAAAATCTGGCAAATCATCATTTGTGAATGCCCTGCTGTTTGACGGCGTTGATGTGCTTCCAAAGGCCGCAACTCCAAAGACCGCGAACCTGACCGTTATACGCCACTCTGACCGCAACGGCATGGATATAGAGTTTTTTACTGACAAGGAGTTTGAGAACATAAAACGACAGGCCAGTAATGATGACAACAGCGACGAAACAACTGTGGCAAGGGAGATAATGGGCCTTTTCAGGGATTCCGGCCTTGACATGGAGGAGTACGCCGGAAAGGTGAAACGGATAGATGTGGATTCCCCGGCGGAACTTGCGGATATACTTGATGAATATGTGGGAGAACGCGGCAGGTTCACCGCCATCGCAAAGAGCATTGTGCTCCATGTAAATGATGACCGGCTGCGGGAAATCGAGATCATAGACACGCCGGGCATGAACGACCCTGTGCTTATGAGAACTGAAAAGACCAGGCAGTTTATGAAAAATGCGGATGTGGTCTTTTTTCTCAGTCCGTCATCCCAGTTCCTTGACAAAAACGACATGGAACTGCTAATTCGCCAGATGCCCCAGGACGGTGTGCAGGAACTGGCGCTGATAGGCAGCAAGTTCGATTCAGCCGTTATTGACGCCGGGTGGGACCAGTATTCATCATACAGGGAGACGGTAGATGGCCTGACGGAAGACCTGACAGCCGTGGCAAATGCCAATTACAGTAAGCATCTTGCCCGGGTAAACTCTCCTGAACTGCGGGAGATAATAAACGGCAGCCTTCCTCCTGTATTCATATCATCCATGATGCGCAATCTGGAACTCAAGGACCCTGACGAGTGGTCTGAAGAGGAAAAAAACGCCCTTGAGGAACTGAGTGACGTGGGAGAGGAAAACTGGGGAGGTTTTGAAATAACGCCTGAAATTATAAAGGAACTTGCAAATTTCACCAGGGTGCAGGAACGATTTGACAGGGTGGTGAAGCGAAAGAACCGGATACTTCAGGAGAGACTTGCGAACATGATTCCGGCCTTTGAAGAGAAGCTCTCGGCCCT
>CAYXYO010000272.1:0-6502 GCA_964469365.1 uncultured Desulfobacterales bacterium
CATGTTTGTTCCCATGTCATGTTATGCATCAGGAGATGTATAAAATGGGGAACCGCGGTAATTGCAGGCTGACAAGAGAAGAAAGAAATAATAACACCGCAAAAGGCGGTATTTCAAAAAGGGATTTATACTAAAGAAGTGAATATAAAAATATGGAATCCCGGTTCATCGCAGGAGCAATGTAGCCAGAACACTTGAAAAACGCCGCATATTCAACCGGAAGGCGTCTTATAATGGATACAGGACAGGCAGTGAATTTCGGAGACAACACAGCCCCCTGCCATGCGATACTGAAAGGCTCTTTTAAAGTCTCCGAGGATTCATATAAAGCCTGCACCACCCATCAAGTCTCACTACCGCAAGGAGCTTTTTGGCACGCAGGGCAATATCAATCATGTGCTTCGACCCCTCGGACTCTCCATCCCAGAAAAGAATGGCAAAGTCAGCGGCCCTGAGCAACACTTCGTTTCTCATCATTGTGGCCTTAAGACCGTGTTTGTCCCATTCAGAGGGGATGATTTTACATTCAATACCATGTTCAGCGGCATATCTTTCACCAAGGCGGTCAGCTCCAGGGGCATTACCTGACAGCAGTATGTCGCCTTCAAGGAAAAAATCATCCAGCACCTCTTTTATTACATTATAATCTGTAAAATTACGCGAACCGCCAACTGCAATCCTGGCCATAACATACTTCCTTAACAAAATAAATATCTGCACATCAAGGGTGTTCCCGATATTGACCGAACAATCACCCTCTCTTCATACATCCCTGTCTATCTCTCCTGTTTCACGCACAATCTCTTTTACGTTTTCCAGTGCGTACAGTATATCCTGTATGGTTACATCAGGATAGCTGTTACAAAATTCATCAATAGTGGAAAGAACAGACTCCACAAACTGGTCAAAATCATTAACGCTCAATGTGGTGAGCGGCTGCTCTCCCATTAACCTGTCAAGGTCAATGCCATAGTCATCAGAGAGCTCTTTCTTAATCCTGTCAAGCCGGCGTATCCGTCCGGCCCCTGAACGTCCTCTGCTGCCGTTTATATATAAAATTTTTGCCATATCTTTCAGTTCTCTACCTTTATCACCCCTATCCGTCACCAGTCAATAAAAACCAATCCTCTTTTTTTTACAACAAATAATTTGTTTTACCCATTTCGATACTTGCACACAAGACGATTATACATTAAATAGATGCCCTGTCACCGGACAAGGCCCATCAAAACAGATTTTTTATAACGCCCCCGTAGCTCAGGGGATAGAGCACAGGATTCCTAATCCTGGTGTCGCGTGTTCGAATCGCGCCGGGGGCACCAGTAAAAAGGTTGAGAATTTTCTCAGCCTTTTTTTATGGAATATACAGGGTTCAACTGACCGGATCATTGCGGGAACAGCTCCACAATAATAGCAAAATCATATCGCAATGGCGAGTTTCGCCAACATAACTCCCTGGCATCTGCACATTAAATGAACCCGGGAAAATGTCTGGCACGCGCAAACGGCTTTCACAAATCTATAATTTTTCAACTTCCCTTAAAGTAATTTTTGATTATGAACGATAAGGTATTAAAATATTACCTTATTGAACAAGGGTTGTCTGGATTGCTGTGGCGCCCCTTAACTTAATCCACTATTTCAAGAAAGGTCAGTTATTGATGAAGGCTCTGGTTGTAGATGACTCCCAGTCCATGAGGAATATCGTTAAAAGCGGTCTTAAGGGAATGGGGATCTTTGACTCCATTCAGGAGGCTGAAAATGGAGTGGATGCCCTTGAAAAACTGAAGGAATCAGGCCCGGTTGATATTGTGCTCCTTGACTGGTACATGCCTGAAATGGAAGGCTATGACTGCCTTGTAAAGATACGTGAAAATGCCAACTGGAACGATATGAAAGTCATGATGGTTACCACTGAAAACCAGCAGGAAAACGTGATACGGGCGGTTATGGCAGGGGCTAATGAATATCTCATGAAACCGTTTACCAATGAAATGCTTGAAGAAAAGGTCAAGATGGTGCTTGGGATATGATCAAAGTCCTTATTGTTGACGATTCTCTTGTATTCAGGAAAATCCTGGCTGATGCCCTGGCGCGGCATCCCAAAATAAGGGTAATTGGCACGGCTGAAAATGGCAGGGAAGCCCTGGGCATGATAAGAAAGCTGCGTCCCCATATTGTGGTCATGGACGTGGAAATGCCCGTCATGGATGGTCTTCAGGCCCTGGATGAGATAAAGAGGCTACGGTTAAACACAGGGGTTATAATGTTTTCTTCCCTTACTGTTAAAGGGGCGGAGACAACACTGGATGCTCTGGCAAAGGGCGCCTTTGACTTTGTGCCAAAACCTACAGGTTCAGGCGCATTCAGTGAAAGCGTAACCCGCATAAAGAAGGAACTTATCCCCCTTATTGAAGCGCACGCTTCATCTGTCACGCCTGTTGTCTCAAGAAAAACCCGACCGGTTGCAAAACCACGTGTCAATATACGTAACAGGATGCCACCAGGACATCCGGTTGGACAGGGTGCGGTACAACATTCAGCGCCCAAACCGACAGGGTGTCGTACCGCGCAGCAATCATCCTGCCAGACACAGCCAGCCACGAAACAGCCTCAACGCCCACGCCCCGCCAGGAAACCAGGCAAGGTTGACGCCTTTGCGATAGGCGTGTCCACAGGTGGGCCAAATGCGCTCAACGAGGTAATTCCGTTGCTTCCGGGAAATTTCAGGAATCCCGTGTTCCTTGTTCAGCACATGCCGCCTGTTTTCACAACACAGCTTGCGGCCAGGCTGAATTCAAAGTCAAAGGTAAAGGTCGTGGAGGCCCGGGATGGCGACGTGGTAATGGGGGGAACCGTATATCTTGCGCCTGGAGATTTTCACATGGAAGTACATTCAGACAAGGCGTCAAAGGTCATACGGCTTACCAAGGCGCCAAAGGAAAACAGTTGCAGACCGGCTGCAGATGTCCTTTTCAGGTCTGCCGCCAGGTGCTACGGCGCAAAGTGCGGGGCAGTCATAATGACAGGCATGGGCAAGGATGGATTCGAAGGCGTCAAGGTCATGAAGAAACATGGCACGCCGGTCATCGCCCAGGATGAGGCGTCCTGTGTTGTTTACGGCATGCCCAAGTTTGTCATAGAAGCCGGTCTCGCGGATTATGTCTGCCCACTTGACAAAATTGCGCTTACCATGCAGGAACTGGCAGGTTTCTAGTTTTACAGGTTGGATTTTGAGGTATGCAATTAATGAAAATTTCAACTATTCAGGAAAGGTCAAGCTATGATTAATCCGGAACAGTTCCGGTTTTTCGCGGATATGCTGAAGGAAACCAGCGGACTTGCCCTTACAAAGGGCAAGGAATACCTGCTGGAAAGCCGTCTCAATGAACTCGCCAAGATCCTCGGGTTAAAGGATCTGGACGCCCTGTATCAAAAGGCGAAATTTCAGTGTCCTCCCAAGCTTAAAGAGCAGATCATTGAGGCCATGACCACCAATGAAACCTATTTTTTCAGGGATCAGCATCCCTTTGACGCATTGCAGAAAAATATTATTCCAGAGGTGATAAAAAAGAACAGCGCCACAAAAAGAATGAAGATATGGAGCGCCGCATGTTCCACAGGCCAGGAACCTTACACCATCGCAATGATCCTGGCGGAACATTTTTCATCAATTGCCACATGGAATACTGAGATACTGGCCACTGACATCTCGAAACAGGCTGTTCAAAAAGGCCGTGAAGGAAGATTCACCCAGGTTGAAGTAAACCGTGGACTTCCCATAACCATGCTGATAAAATATTTCAAACAGGAAGGGGCCTTTTGGATCGCAGACGCAAAACTCAAAAAAAATTTGAGGTTTCAACCATTTAACCTCATGGCTCCCTTTACGGGCAAAAGCGGCTTTGACATAATTCTTTGCAGGTATGTATTGATATATTTTGATCCGCAAACAAAAAAACAGATACTCGGGAAATTGACAAACGCCCTTGCTCCAGGCGGTTTTCTAATGCTTGGGGCCACGGAAACGCCCATCGGGCTTTCACCGAACATGAAGCGAGTAATGTTCGGCAAAACCACGTGCTGGCAAAAACAGGGATAAAATCATCAATTAACCCGCTGGAGGAATGACATGGGCAATATGGAAGACGATATTCTGAAAGATTTTCTTGCAGAATCCAAGGATAATCTTGAACTGCTTGACCAGCAGTTCGTTGAACTGGAACAGGAACCTGATAATGCTGAACTTATAAAAAGCATTTTCAGGACCATACATACCATAAAAGGGACTTCAGGATTTTTCGGCTTTACAACCCTGGAAGGTATTGCCCACTTTGCCGAAGATATACTTTCCAAGCTGAGAGACGGTATTGTCCCTGTTAACGAAGACATTACAACAATGCTCCTTCAGTCAGTTGACTATATCAAGGCAATACTTGCCTCCCTTGAGCAGGAAGGCAAGGAGCCTGATGATATCGTCTACCTTGATTTCATTGTTGACCTTAAAAATTTTGCTGAAAAAATCGTCAAGGACAAGGGAGAACCCCCTTCTTCCGGGGAAGCAGAAAAGACAGACGAAAAGCAGGAAGGCGAAAGCCAGGCCGAAACGGCAAAGGAAGAAAGCAAGGAAGCCGAAACAGAAGATTCCGGCCCCGCACCTGAACAGAAACAGGAAGAGAAAAAGGAAACAGCAAAACCTGAAAAGCAGAAGCAGGAAACAGCCAGTGCGAAAAAGGGTCCGGCGCCTGCCAAAAAGGCCCCCTCCCCTCCTCCGGCTGCCCATCAGCTCACTGAAACCCATGTGCGCATAGACGTTCACCTCCTTGACCAGCTTATGACCCTTGCCGGGGAGCTGGTGCTTTCAAGAAACCGTCTTACCCAGATAGCCAACCAGTTGAACAACACGGATCTCATGTCCGCGAACCAGCACATGAGCCTTGTGGTCACTGAACTGCAGGAGCAGATCATGAAGACAAGGATGCAGCCCATAGGCAACGTGTTCAACAAATTCCCCAGGATTGTGAGGGACCTGGCCAAGACAGCCGAAAAACAGGTGCAGTTGCGCATAGAAGGCGCTGAAACCGAACTGGACCGCTCCATCATAGAATCCATAAAGGATCCCCTTACGCACATGGTAAGGAACTCCATTGACCACGGCATAGAGCCTCCTGACGTAAGGATACAGAAGGACAAGGTGGCGGCAGGCACCCTGCTCATGCGGGCATACCATGAAGGCGGACAGGTAATCATCGAGATTGTGGATGACGGAGCAGGAATCGATCCTCAAAAGCTCAAGGACAAATCCATTGAAAAGGGCATTATAACCGAGGCCCAGGCTGAAGCCATGTCTGACCACGAGGCCCTTATGCTCATCTTCCAGCCGGGTTTCTCAACAGCGGAAAAGATCACCAACATATCTGGCAGGGGCGTCGGTATGGACGTGGTGAAGACCAACATTGAAAAACTGGGCGGCACAGTGGAGCTGAAGAGCAAGCTCGGCGCCGGCACCACGGTCAAGATCAAAATCCCTCTCACCCTTGCCATCATTCCTGCCCTGATAGTTGAAAGCGCAGGACAAAGATATGCCATTCCACAGGTAAACCTTGTGGAGCTGGTGCATCTCTCAATGGAAGCGGCTGAAAATGACATACAGGTCATAGGAGATTCTGAATTTTACAGGCTACGTGGTGAAATCCTGCCTCTTACAAGGCTCAGGGAAGCCCTTGGTCTCCCCAAGGAGGATAAGACAGAACCCAGATCCATGAATATAGTGGTACTAAAGGCAGGGGAAAGGGCCTTTGGGCTTGTTGTGGACGCCATAAGCGATTCAGAGGAAATTGTTGTAAAACCACTTGGCAACCATCTCAAGCACATAAGGGCCTTTGCAGGCACAACACTCATGGGAGACGGAAGGGTAGCGCTCATTATAGATGCCGTGGGCATAACCGCCTCCACAGGCATGAAGGGTGAAGACTCACTTTCACAGACAACTGTTGTTACCGGTTCAGGCGCTGAAGATGAGAAACAGTTCCTGCTTCTCTGTTCTGTAGGGCCTGATGAGATGTTTGCGCTGCCCCTTGCCCTTGTCAACAGGCTTGACAAGATACCCGCATCTGATATCGAATTTGTAGGAGGCAGAGAGGTTGTACAGTATCGCGGCCACTCCATGCCTATTATCAGAATAGAAAATTTTCTGCCAGTAACACCTGTGCCTGAACAGGACGATTACCATCTTATCGTGTTCAACATGAACGGACAGGATGTGGCCTTTCTGGTATCCAGCATTGAAGACAGCATTGATATTGCCGTTGAAGTTGAAGAACACACATTCAAGCAGGAAGGGCTCCTGGGCTCGGCAATCATCAAGGACAAAACAACCCTGTTCCTTGACGTTTACCAGATTATCGAGATGCATGATCCGGAATTCTTTGCCATACCCGAGGAAGAGGACGTGGGACCCGCAAGGATACTCCTGGCGGAGGACTCCACCTTTTACCGCAAC
>CAYXYO010000273.1:0-15858 GCA_964469365.1 uncultured Desulfobacterales bacterium
TCGGACATGTGGCCCGGATAATTGAGAATGGAGTTGATTATATTGTTGAAACCGACCCTGATGGTTTTGCTGAGATCCTCCTCCCTGTCGGTTGTAAGCAGTTCGTACCTGCCCATTTCCCTTAGATATGTGGTTGTTATCTCCTCAGAATCTGTATAGCCGCCCGCGTCAATGACAATATCCTTCTTAACTTCCTCCGCGGCAGGCACCACGTCTTCGCCATCGGGTTCCACAACTGCCTCTGAAATGACTTTGGAGGCCTCTGCGTCCTGCTCCACTGGCTGAACTTCCTTTTCCCCGGACTTGTTCTCGGTGGTATTTATTTCTATGTCATTC
Organism: uncultured Desulfobacterales bacterium; assembly: GCA_964469365.1. Taxonomy (GTDB): domain Bacteria; phylum Desulfobacterota; class Dissulfuribacteria; order Dissulfuribacterales; family QOAL01; genus CAYXYO01. The sequence goes on from CAYXYO010000273.1 coordinate 337, forward strand.
TGATACAGAAATTCAAAAATCTTTTCGAGTTGAACCGGATCCTTTATATTGTCAGGAATCAGTTCATTAAGTAAGTCATAGGTCAGCACTCCATCATGACCGGCCTTAAGCAACTGTTCCGCATAAGGCTGCTGGATAACCATGTCTTCCATATCCGTATCCGCATGAATCATTTTAATCTGCATCCAAATTTATCCCAGAAAAGTTTCAGGCCTGAACTGCCCGAAATACAAGTTATCCCGTGGATGCAGGTGTAAAAACACACCTGCTCACAGAAATTCCTGACCACAATACTCTAAAGATAGAACATAATAAAGTGTGTCACACCTGCCTGTCTGATAACGCACATGAGAACAACCTTTATTCTATAAGCATAAAATCGGGGAGGTCAATATAAAATATTGTACAAAATTAACAAGGGGGAGTCCATAAACAAAAACTTTTCTTCAACAGAAAAATTCACCAGGAAGCGACAGACCGGAACAGGGTCGCAACAGGTCGATTTCAAAGCCAAAAATCTGCCGCAAAAACAATCCCACACGCCACCGCCAGCAGATTGAAAAGCCTGAAAAATTTCATCCCGCCTCCCGGCAGGCACTCCATGCACTTCCCCGACACGCCGCCCATGCAAATATTTGTTTTGCATTTCCGGCACATTAAACCGGGTTGACAAAAAATGCACAAAAATGGTTGACACGATATAAGCGGAATGTTAAAGATAGCCCTCGTCATCGACAAGTTGGGCGGGTAGCTCAGTTGGGAGAGCACCGGCCTTACAAGCCGGGGGTCACAGGTTCAAGCCCTGTTCCGCCCACCAACTTTTACGATTTTCGGGGTCGTAGTTCAGTTCTGGTTAGAACGCCGGCCTGTCACGCCGGAGGTCGCGAGTTCGAGTCTCGTCGGCCCCGCCAGTTTTTATAATCATTAATACACAATATTAATGTTTATTTTCACCCGCCTTCAGAGAGAACATCTCTGAAGGCGGTTTTTTGTTCCCATGAAACAGGAATCTCCTGGAAACGACCTTTTAATACCGCGTCTTCCCGCGGCCTTTCCACTTTGTCATTCCCTGCCTTCACTCCGCCTTTGCTTTTGCGACGCGCCAAGGCATCAAAGAACAAAAAAATATTGCGGGGAAAGCCCCGGCCTGTTATGCAAACAATAACCATATTGTCATTATCCGCTTTTCAATTCGGTGAACAATCGGGTTTCCAAATTCAGAAAATTGAAGATGAACAAGACAATCACACCCCAAATCTCCATTGTAATTCCCATGTACAATGAAAAAGATAACATAACCGCCCTGTTTAATCGTCTCTTTCCTGTCCTTGAAGCACTTCCTGAGACATGGGAAGTTGTATGTATCAATGACGGCTCTTCAGACAGCACCCTTGAAGTACTTCAGCAAGAACACTCCAGACGCAGCGGGTTGGTGGTGGTTGATCTGGCGCGGAACTTTGGCCAGCATGCCGCGGTCATGGCCGGGTTTGCCGAAAGTCGCGGTGAATGGATAATCACCATGGACGCTGACCTTCAGAACCCGCCTGAAGAGATCCCGGCCATTGTGGAGCAGTTCCGTCAGGGCCATGACCTGGTGGGAACCATACGTCAGGGCAGGCAAGATACCCTGTTCCGCAAAACCGCTTCCAGGATAACAAACCGGATAATAACAAAGATTTCCGGCATATCTCTCCAGGACTTTGGCTGCATGCTCAGGGGATACAGCCGTGAAGTGGCGCGGGGCATACTTGACAACCCGGAATACAGGACATTCATACCTGCCCTTGCCACATTCTTCGCCAAAAAACCGGTTGAGATTCCTGTGAAACACGAGGAAAGGGCCGCCGGTGAATCCAAATACTCCCTGATCAGGCTGTTAAGCCTGCAACTTGACCTTATGACCGGCTTTTCAATGTGGCCGCTCAGGATCATGTTCGCAGTGGGAACGGCAATAGCTTTTCTGGGGCTTTTGCTTGCGGTCATCCTGCTTGTAATGCGTGTAATCTACGGCCCCCACTGGGCGGCCCAGGGGGTCTTCACACTCTTTGCCATACTGTTTTTCTTTACAGGAGGACAGTTCCTGGCCTTTGGCCTGATGGGAGAATATATCGGCAGGATATTTCAGGCTGTAAGAAGGCGTCCAGCCTACATAATAGGCAATATTACGCGGTGACACAGACAGAGGCCGCGACATAACCGCACGGATTGTCTGCCGCTGTGGAGCGCCAGCTGAACAAAGGAATAACCGATTTTCAAAAAAACATCTTGCTTTTTTCCAGAATAAAATTAAATAGAATTTTCCTTTTATATGTTTCAGGGTGCCTTGAAAGGCAGATTTTTGACCCAAGGAGGCAATTTCACCAGGCGCCCTTCAAGTATCACCACATATCCTGTCAGCCGGACCGGCGGATTTGAAGGTCAGCGGCGTCGCAGCGCCGGACTGCCGGGATTACATTTTTAAAAGGGAGGGAGCATGCCATGCAGAGATGTTCCTGCGCTCAACCTGAAACTAACGTAAAGAACAACAGTCCGGCGCATGCCCGCATGTGGCCTGTGTACTCCAATGAAAATGAAGGGGACGGAGTGGCCAGGGACCACTTCATCAGACTTGATAACCGTCTTTATGCCGGAACGCACCTGATTATAGACATGTGGGGGGTCATGGAGGCTGACAACCTGCAACTTATGGAGGATGCCCTCAGAAAGGCAGTAAAGGCGTCCGGAGCCACCCTTCTCCATATCCATCTGCACCATTTCTCCCCCAACGGCGGGATTTCGGGAGTCGCTGTCCTGGCGGAATCACATATCAGCGTGCATACATGGCCTGAACACTCCTTTGCCGCCTTTGACATCTTCATGTGCGGCAACTGCAGCCCTGTTGAAGGATTAAAGGTGCTTGAAAAGATTTTCTCGCCGGAGAGGGCCGAGGTAAAAACATACATCAGGGGCAGGCTTGAAGAGGCATGAAAAGATTCAGGGAACAGCTTTACAACTCGTGTTACGTGCAGGAGTTTGAGGTAAACCGCATCCTGTTTGAGGAAAAGACAGGTCATCACCACCTGATTATATTTGAAAACAGCCTGTTTGGCAGGGTCATGGCCCTTGACGGTATCATCCAGACCACTGAAAAGGATGAATTTATCTACCATGAGATGCTTGCCCATGTCCCTCTTTTCGCCCATGAGAAACCTGAACGCGTCCTCATCGTGGGTGGAGGGGATGGCGGCATACTGAGAGAGACCCTGCGTCACAGGGCGGTCAGGCACGTCACACAGGTGGAGATAGACCGTACAGTAACGGAGTTGTGCCGCGAATATCTTCCGGGACACTCCAGCGGCGCCTTTGATGACCCGCGACTGGACCTTGTAATTGATGACGGACGCGATTTCGTCAATTCCACTGATGATAAATTCGATATAATCATCTGTGATTCAACAGACCCTGAAGGCCCTGGAGAGGCGCTGTTTTCCTATGAATTTTATAACGGCTGCAAAAGATGTCTCAGGGCAGGCGGCGTGCTTGTGACACAGAACGGGGTCTGTTTCATGCAAATGGATGAGGCAAGGGATTCAGCAACCCATTTCCGGAATATTTTCAGTGATTATCATTTCTTTTCCGTGGCCGTGCCCACCTATGTCGGAGGCATAATGCTTCTGGGCTGGGCGTCAGACAACCGGGACCTGCGGCGCGTGCCGGCAACAGTTCTGAAAGACCGCTTTCAAAAAGCCGGTTTCAAAACCAGTTACTACAATCCTGAAATACACATAGCATCATTCATGCTTCCTGAATATGTGCTTGAAGCCATTGGCAAGCAGGATAACGGTTAATCTGAAAACAGGTGGGCACAATGCATGAAAAGAGTCATCTATACAGTTTCCCGGCCATATCGTCCGCGGCGGAAAGGGATGAAACCGGAAGGCTTGCCCGTATTCACGGCACCCCCCTGCTTGTAATTGACTGCGACATAATAAGGGAACAGTACAGACGCCTGAGCCTTGCGCTGCCCGAAACCGTTTTTTTTTACGCGGTAAAGGCCCTGCCCCATGAGGACGTAATCGCCACCCTGCACCAACTCGGCTGTTCTTTTGACCTTGCCAGCAGTGGAGAAACAGCGTTACTTGAAAAATGCGGCATTTCAGGCAGGGATGCCATCTATACCCATCCTGTAAAGCAGAAGGAGGATATTGAACGCGCCATTGCCGCTGGATGCCGCATCTTTGTGGCTGATAACGCCATTGAGATAGAAAAACTGAAGCAATACAGAAAAAAGGTCAGGCTTCTGATCAGGGCGGGTTTCAGGAGCAGAAACGCCGTGGTTGATCTGGCGAAAAAATATGGCTGCATGCCCGAAGATGTGCCTGAACTTGCGGCCATTGCCGCCAGGGCAGGCATAAAGGTCGCGGGCATCTCATTTCATGTAGGCTCGCAGAGCATTACTCCTGACGCCCATGTCAATGCCATAAGGGAATCAGGTGAAATCGCAAGGCATTGCAGGAGACGCCGGATCGCGGATATGGAGCTCCTTGATATAGGTGGCGGGTTTCCTGTCAGCTATGCGGGACAGCAGGTTATGGAAATTGAAGAGTTCTGCCTTCCGGTTCGTAAGGCCCTGGCATCCCTGCCTGATGAACTCAGGGTGATTGCCGAGCCTGGCCGTTTTCTTGTGGCCCCTGCCGCAAGGGCCATATCTTCCGTTACAGGCAAGGCGTGGCGTGGAAACCGCATGTGGTATTACCTGGACGATGGCATCTACGGCTCATACAGCGGAATGATCTTTGATCACGCCAGATATCATCTGGAACCGCAAAGACATGAAGGAAGGATGCTCCCCTCTGTCCTTGCCGGTCCTACATGCGACAGCATTGACATAATAGCTGAAAAGATAATGCTTCCTGAACTTGAAATAGGCGACCTGATTACAGGTTATACAATGGGGGCCTATACAGCCGCCACCGCTACCGATTTCAACATGTTGCAGCGGGCGAAAATCATAACAATCAACAGGATGTCTGAAAGGCAGGCGTGTCTAAGCGGGATATGACAGGCACGAACATAAAAAGACTGTTGCGCCACATATTACGCGCACAACCTGAAGCAAGATGAACAAGCCTTTAAACAAAAGAGATATTGAGTACGCGAGAAAGAGAATATTTGTATGCTGTCCCTTTGACATGATGGCAAACGGCCTGCTTGACAAGATCATCAGGGCAGGCATAAACCCGGAGATCGGTCTGAACTGCGACATGCAGCCCTATTCCAATGGGTATATCGCTGAAACAGCGGCAAGGCTCAGGGAGGCGGGACGCAGGGCCACCATACACGCGGCCTTTTCCGACCTTGTTACAGGCGCATCTGACAGTAAGATCAGACAGGTTTCCATTGAACGAATAGTGTTCGCCATTGACATGGCGGAAATATTTGACGCCGGACATGTAATTTTTCATTCAGGCTATGACGAATGGCGCCATGGGGAACATCAGGACAAGTTTCTTGAAAAGGCAGTGGAATCAATCAGCATACTGCTGGAACATGCTTCAGGCAAAGGGATAAAACTGATGCTTGAAAACGTGTATGAACCGACCCCCTGGCTGCACAGCGAGATATTCAGCCGGTTTGGAACCGAATTCCTGGGGTTCTGCCTTGACCCTGGCCATGCCGTTGTATTTTCAGGGACACCGCCCATGGAATGGCTGAAGGCCGTGGGAGAGAGGCTCGGACAGATGCATGTTCATGACAACATGGGCAAACAGGATGACCACCTGCCGCCAGGCAGGGGGATTATAGATTTTGACGCCATATTCAGACGTGTAAACGAGGCCGGGCTGCGACCTGTAATCACCATTGAACCCCACGAAGAAGATTTTGTATATCCGGCGCTTGAGGCAACCGGCAGACTCATGTCAGAACATGGACTTTGACAAAACACCTTCATGGCGCCATGCCGGATTTTCCATTTGGGTCAGGGCATAAGGCCCTTCTGCCGACACTGCCCGGGCAGGATCTGATCTTTTTCCAGGTGGTTCAGCCTGCCGTTATCCAGCACAACCGCGTTTGTGGCGATATCCATTGCCTCTTCCCTGTTGTGGGTTACATAAACAAGGGTAAAATCCAGCCTGTGGTGCAGTTCAATGAGTTCATGGCGTATCCTGACGCCCAGTTCACTGTCAAGGTTGGAAAGTGGCTCGTCCATGAGCAGGATTTCAGGCTCGTAAACAAGTGCCCTTGCCAGGGCGACCCGCTGCCTCTGTCCGCCTGAAAGTTGGCCAGGCATTCTGTCCATCAAGTTTTCCATATCCAGAATGGCAAGGATATCTCTCACCCTGCCCTCTCTTTCCGCCCCCGGGAACCCCCTGGCCCTCAATCCGAACTCCACGTTGCCCCTGACGCTCATGTGAGGCCACAGGGCAAGGTCCTGAAAGACCATGCCGATATTGCGCCTTTCAGGCGGCAGTATTATGTCGCCGTCCCGGCTGGCAATCACACCGCCAAGCCAGACACTTCCTGTGTCAGGCGCCACAAAACCGGCGACAAGGCGCAGTAGCGAGGTCTTTCCAGAACCTGACTCTCCAAGTACCACAAGGCGTTCACCCTGCATAACATCAAGGGATATATCCTTTAATATCCTTTCCTCTCCCATTGCGAGAGATACCGAGTCCAGTGTCAGACATTTACACATAACAACTTTTTTCAGAATCCTTTGCTATCACAGGTCAGGCGACATTTTGTGCCATCCTGTTATTGCCAGGGGCAATCATGAACATATTTCGCAAGTTACCCACCACACACCCGCCTGTATGAAAACAGACAGAGCTTTGAATAACATAAACCATAAGTCAATAAGGGCAATCACTTTCATGTTATTTTTCCTGTCTCCACTCTTCCGGAACAGCTTTTTCTTGTTCCCCGGGTTGCGCCCATACACACAACCCTGAAATCAGGCCCATGGAATTCCATGGAATATTTAATCAAACAATATTACCTGGTTCAGAATACACAGAAGTCTTGACATATTATATTTATAAGTCGCTTGTGGAAGACCTGCTGACAGTAGCATCTGCCCATACGGCCACCCTTGCCATACATCCGGAAAAAATTTCACTTGACGAAATTTTTGACACCATAGTGGATACATTCCAGCCTGTTGTCACAGACAGGGGTATTACGATAATTGCGGACGGCCATGATCTGCATGTATGGGCAGACCCCGTAAGAACAAGGCAGATCCTTATAAATCTTGTCAAAAATTCAATAATGCATGGCAACACTCTGACTCTTATAGAAATAACCGCAACACAAAAGAATAATAAGGAAATATCTATTATTGTAAAAGATAACGGCCAAGGCATGGATAAGGAAAAAACAAAAAAAATCTCTAAAGGTCAAACAAACACCTCGGGATATAAAGGATGGGGACTTGGTCTATCCATAGTAAGAATGCTTGCGGAAATGCAAGGAGGCTGTTTCAATTTTCAACATTCCGGAACAGGAGTAGTTGCCGAACTAATACTACCTCAAAAAAAATAGAGGCAGAGGCACAAGGAATTTTACAGAGTTGCTCAAACTAACAAAAGAAATGACTCTGTCCCCTCAATAAATGAAGGAAAGCTGTTTTGTATTCGGCAGGCCTCTGTCTCCACTGCATAAGACGATAACTTTGGGTTAAACAATAAAAATTACACGAAAACGACCCTTCAATTCGTCAAATTTATGACTATGATACTATGCAAGATATATTGTAATAAGGCTATTGACATGACATCAGCCTTGAAAAATTCAGGGAAGAACCATGGCACCATTGTTGCTTCTTTCATATTTGCATAAAAATCGTTACTTTTTTCAACCATAAATTTCTGGAGTATGACCAAATGGCTGACAAGGCAAATGAGGCAGCGGAAGCTACTGAAGAAAAAAAGAAAAAACCTGTTCTTCTTTTCATAATCATCGGAGTTGTCGTGCTGCTGGCAGCAGGTGGCGGAGCATTCTTTTTCCTCTATTCAGCGCCAAGCGATGAACAGGTGGCGGAAGAAATAGCCCAGGAAGAGGGGCAAAAGGAGACCGCGCCCAAGAAAAAAGACGCCCATGAAATAGGCGTTACAATACCGCTTAATCCCTTTGTGGTAAACCTTGCCGATCCCAAGGCAAGGCATTTTTTGAAGGTCACAATCGTTCTTGAAGTTGACAGTGACGCGACAAAGGAAGAAGTGGATCACCTTATGCCTGTTATCAGAAATGACATACTCATGCTTCTGAGCAGCCAGACACTTGAGGATGTCATTTCTCTTGAGGGTAAAATCCGTTTGCGTGACGGCATATCCGCAAGGGTAAACAGGATTATAGGCGGCGACAAACTGCTTAATGTATATTTTGATACATTTGTAGTGCAATAACCAGTTGTATCTGTATCAAAAAAGAACTGTTGCATAAAAATTGAAGAAAGGCTTTCAATGGCTCAGGTATTAAGTCAGGACGAAATAGACGCGTTGTTGGGTGGTCTTGATGACGTATCCCCGGAACCGGACACCTCTGCTTCACAGGTGGAAGAAAAAAAACAGACCGGTGACGACGAAATAGTGCCCTATGATTTCAGGCAGGCGGCGCATCTTTCAGGCGCCAAATTTCCTGCCTTTGCCATCATCAATGACTATTTCAACCGTGGTCTGCGAAGCACAATGTCATCCATTCTCAGGGTCATGGTTGACAGCACGGTGGTTCCCATTGAAATAATCTCTTTCAAGGATTTCCTGAGACGCGTACCTGTGCCAAGCAGCCTTCACATAATGAAGATGGAACCCCTGCGGGGACATGTCATGATGGTAATAGACTCCAAACTCTTCTATTCCATTGTTGAAATCTTTCTCGGTTCAACCGCTATTGGAAAAAGCAGGATTGAAGGCAGGGAATTCACTTCCATTGAACAGCGTCTTATACGCAGGATTGTAAACTCCATAGAAAAGGACCTGGAAAGGGCCTGGCAGCCTGTGATCCCCATCCACATACAGTACGTCAGAAATGAAATCAATCCCCAGTTCGCCAAGATTGTTCAGGACGATGACGTTGTTGTTATATGCAAGTTCCAGATGGATATAGAAGAGGTCAGCGGTGTAATTCACCTGTGTATCCCGTTAAGCGTTCTTCAACCTGTAAAGAGCAAACTCATGTCCACTGTGCAGGCCGAGGAAAGCGAAGACCCTGTATGGAAGACCCACCTGATACACAACCTTCGGGAAGCGCCTGTAGAGATAAAGGTGCCCCTTGGATACGCCACCATATCCGGACGGGAACTCCTTGACCTGGAGGTGGGAGATATTATCCAGTTGGATACCAGAACAGACGACAAACTTGTGGCCAGTATCAAGGGGCAGCCCAAATATATAGGATCGCCAGGTCTATACAGGGGACAGAAGGCTTTCAGGATTGAGAGTCTTATAATGCCGGAAGAAGATTGATTAAAAATTATTGACGAACAGATATGACAAACAGAGCAAAAAGGGAAACGACATGTTAAGTCAGGAAGAGCTGGACAAACTGCTTGAAGGCGACGGAGACGAAGAATCCGGGAGCCAGGAAAACGCGGAAACTGATAACAAGGCAGGGGCCGAAACAGGCCCGGTAAGCCAGGACGACATTGATGCCCTTTTGTCAGGGTCACCTGACAATGACGGCGCGGACACAGGTTCTGATGAAGCTGCTGGCAGTAGCGATGACAGCAGTGATGATGCCGGGACAGATGACCTTGACTGGGGAGACGCTTTCGCTGAAGCTGCGGCCGGTGGTGACAGCGCGGCCGCGAAGGCCATGAACGAAGGAGTTGTTGATGAAGTCAATGACGCGCAACAGGCAGAATCAGCGTCCCCTCCAAAACCTGAAGCTCCGGCGGCAACTTTTAACAATTTCTCCATGGATTCAGAGGGGGTCAGGGAAGGCGCCAATCTCGATTTCATACTGGAAATTCCCCTTGAGGTCTCTGTGGAGCTTGGACGCTCCAAGATGCAGATCAAGGACCTGTTGCAGCTTGGGCAGGGTTCAGTTGTGGAGCTCAATAAGGTGGCGGGAGAACCTGCTGATATATATGTAAATCAGAAGCTGCTTGCCAAGGGCGAAATTGTGGTTATGAATGAAAAATTCGGTGTCAAGCTGACAGAGATCATAAGTCCAGCGGACAGGGTGAAATCACTGGGCTGACCAGACGGCCCTGCGCTTGCGGTCTGACAATCAATGGATACCACTGCCCTGCTTGTAAAAATGATCAGCGCCCTGGCTGTTGTTACAGGATTGCTGTTTCTCCTGCTCTATTTCCTCAAAAAAACACAAATCAACAGAACCGGACACGGAATTAACGACATAAAGGTGCTGTCAGTACAGCCAATCATGCACAAAAGACATCTCGGGCTCGTCAAGGTGCGGGACAAGCTGCTCATACTGGGAATGACGGAAAATAATATCACGCTGCTTGACACCATCAAAACAGGAGAAGAAGAGGAAGAGGATTTTACAACTGCCCTTGCCGCAGCCAGGGAAAAATCTGCCGGTAAAGGCGACAGGCTCGCAGGTGAATGACAATGGGCCATCAGGCAAAAACGGATAAAATTCCATGTTCCTGTCTCCTTGCCATTGCGTCCCTGTTGCTTTCAGCCATCCTGATTTTTCATGCAAGCGACGCAATTGCCATAACAGTTCCTGACATAACCCTGGGGGTGGAGAGCACTGATGACCCTGGCAAGGTGGCAACAGTCATGGAGATACTTCTTCTCCTTACAGTGCTTTCCCTTGCCCCGTCCATCCTGCTCATGATGACCTCCTTCACCAGGCTGATAATTGTGTTCGGTTTTCTGAGACAGGCAATAGGAACCCAGCAGATGCCGCCCAATCAGGTGCTGATCGCCCTTGCCCTGTTCATGACATTTTTTATAATGCAACCGGTCTGGCAGGAGGCTGACAGGGAGGCAATACAGCCCTATCTCAATGAACAGATAAGCCTTAAGGAAGCCCTGAAAAGGGTTGAAAAACCTGTGCGGAAATTCATGTTTCACCAGACCAGGGAGAAAGACCTTGCGCTCTTTGTGCGCATGTCAAAGATGGAGAATCCAAAGGACAAGAAAGATATTCCCCTGTCCGTACTGATACCGTCATTTATGATAAGCGAGCTGAAAACGGCCTTTGAAATAGGATTCATACTTTATATGCCGTTTCTCATCATTGACATGATTATCTCCAGCGTCCTGCTCTCCATGGGGATGATGATGCTTCCGCCCGTACTGATTTCCCTTCCCTTCAAACTGCTTCTTTTTGTCCTTGTGGATGGCTGGAACCTGCTCGCAGGTTTCCTTGTCAAAAGTTTTGTGGCAGGAGGCTGAAAATGGGTCAGGACATGGTTGTGGGAGTTGCCAGACAGGCAATTGAACTCACCCTGCTTGTGAGCCTGCCGCTCCTTGGCCTCGGCCTGATTGTAGGTCTTGTGGTAAGCATATTCCAGGCTGTGACCCAGATACAGGAAATGACCCTCTCCTTTGTGCCAAAGATAGTAGCCGTACTCCTTGGCCTGCTATTCGCCTTTCCATGGATGATGAACAAACTCATTGACTTTACAAGGGAACTTTACACACATATCCCTTCCATGATTCATTAGGACATTCAGGAAAACCCTGTGGAAATTGACCATGACATACTGAAATGGCTTATTGACAATTTCCAGGTCTTTGTGCTGGTGCTTACAAGGATTGCCGGGTTTTTCTTTCTCATGCCCGTATTCAGCAGCAAAACCCTGCCTGTCCAGATAAAGGCCGCAACCGTGCTGGTGCTTTCCCTTGTCTTCACCCCCATTGTTCCCTTCACCGCGAACCAGCTTCCCTCCTCGCCCATAAATTTCATACTCCTTGGGGTGGCTGAAATATTTCTCGGAATGACCACTGCCCTTTTCCTCAGGCTCATATTTGCAGGTTTGCAGACAGCAGGACAGATGGTGGGTGTCCAGATGGGATTAAGCGTTGCCAACATCATGGACCCGCAAACAGGTGTGCAATCCGTGGTCGTGGCTCAATTCGCCTATCTGATAGCCCTGCTTTTTTTCCTTGCCTGGGACGGACACCACGTCCTGTTGATTCTGCTCAACAAGAGCTTCAACCTTGTCGCGCCAGGCAAGCTGGAACTTTCCATGCCGCTTTACGATATGGTAATGGTCATGGGGCAGGAGATGTTCATACTCTCTGTCACCATCATGGCCCCGGTAATCACGATCCTTCTTTTTTCCCAGGTAGCCCTTGGAATACTTGCCAAGATGGTGCCGCAGATAAACATGCTCATTGTCAGTTTTGGTCTGAATGTAGGGCTGGGGCTCATCTTCATCGGCATAACCCTTCAGGTCTTCTGGCCGATTTTCTCAGGACATCTTGAACATGCGGCAAGCCTCATGCCGCAGGCAATGAGTCTCATGGGAGGCAACTGAAATTTCTCAGAATATTCCACAGCCCGGATAAAGTATTTGCCCGGCGACCTGTAAACCTTGATTTCTGAATCAGCGCCAGGATAAAGTAAAAAGAAAGGCAATGTCGCAATGTCATGCCGTAACAAGCATCCTGTTTTCTCCCCTGCCTTAATTACCTGGCAATAACAATTACAACCATTATGCTAGTTCAACGGATTCTGTATTTTTTCTCCATCTCACGGTCAAGGGTCTTGCGTTTAAGGCTTTCCCTTTTATCATAGAGTTTTTTACCCTTGGCAAGGGCTATTTCCACCTTGACCCGACCGCCCTTGAGATAGACCCGCAGAGGAATGATGGTAAAACCTCGCTCAAGGGTCTTGCCTGCAAGCCTTGCTATCTCCCTTTTATGTAGCAGGAGTTTCCTGCTTCTCAGCGGATCAGGTTTTTCCGTATTGGTGGCAAAGGGATAGGGCGATATATGCACGTTATGCAGCCATGCCTCTCCGTTCCTGATATCAACATAACCATCCTTGAGATTCACCCTGCCGTCCCTTATGGACTTGACCTCAGGCCCGAGCAGAACAATACCGGCCTCATAACGGTCTGCGATATTGTACTCATGCCACGCCTTGCGGTTCTGACATACGATCTTTATTCCTTCACTTGCCACGTTAACCACTCCTGCGGATTCTATTTTTCCACGGTAATAACAGTATGGACATTCCCCCTTGGGAAAAAATCACCTGTAATTTTCAGTTGCTTTGGTTCAAGAAGGGCGTCAAGGTCTGAAAATATCCTGTTGGTCGCCTCCTCATGCGATATCTTCCGATCCCGGTAACCATTCAGGTAAAGTTTAAGCGATTTCAACTCCACCACATACCTGTCAGGCACATAATGTATTTTTATTTCAGCAAAATCAGGATAACCTGATCTTGGACAGAGACAGGTAAACTCAGGAAAACTTATATCTATTGTGTAGTCCCTCTCCGGAGAAGGATTCGGCCAGGGCTCCAGCCTGTTCTCCGCGATAGCCTTTTCACCATAGTTCATGCTGTTGACTCCTTTGGGATATTCTGAAACAGGACCTGAGGGGCGAACTGTTTTACTGTTGCAATTTGCTGACAAGGCGGATAAAACCGGGAAAGACAACCTAACATAAAAACAACGCCATGCAAACCGGCTATGAAACCTTATCGGCACCAGCAAACATGACAAGACCAAAACAGTCTGACCAATCCACCATTTTCCTTCTGCGGCATGGAGAAACAGCCAGTCCACAGGGAATTTTCTACGGCCAGCAGGATGTAGCCCTTTCAGAAAGGGGGATTGCCCAGAGCGTGGCTGTGGCGGCCCGCCTTGAAAAAGAGGGGCTTGACATGGTCGTTACCAGTGATCTTGAACGGTGCAGATTCATGGGGAAAGCGATCGCTGAAAAGGCGGGTCTGTCACTTGAAACTGAACCCGGGCTGCGTGAAGGGGACTTTGGCCGATGGACAGGACTGGCATGGCAGGAGATTGAAAAGGAATATCCTGATGAGGCTGCTGAATGGATCAGGGACCCTGCGGGGACAACGCCGCCTGATGGCGAAAGCATATCCTCGCTTAAAAGGAGGGTAATGCAGGTCTTTAACGCTATCTGCATGAAAAAAGGCCGGAAAAAAATCGCTGTTGTGGCACACGGAGGCGTTAACAGGGCGATAATATCCGAACTGTTGGGTATCAAACCGGAGTTCATGTTCCGAATCAGTCAGGATTTCGCCTGCATAAACGTAATGGAGCTGTATGAACAGCAATATTGGTCAGTAAGACATATCAATATGCCGCTGAACATATTGTAATGGGACTAATATTGTGAGGTGGCCTCCAATTTTCGACAGTGAAGAATCACTACGGCATAACCATCAGCATGGATGGAGTCTGTCAAATGGCAGGCAGCATAAGCCAGGTGAAGGAGAACTTAATATAACGTAACCGTTGTACAAAAAAAATGACAACTTCAGTTCCTACTGAATGACGCCGGATATTAAAAAAGGGTAAGCTGACGCACCGTTACCGGTTCGCTGTCTGTTTCCGCCGTTTTTTCCATGGGTTCTTCAGGGTTGTCTGCCTTGTTATTCACTGTTTCCCCTGCCGCGGGTTCAGGGTCGCCATGAGGCGTTGCAACAGGCAGGTTGCGCAGGTCACTGCCTGCCCTGAAGACAATACGTTTGTTTGCCGGGCAGGTTATGGTCTTGCCTGTTTTGGGATTTGTGAAGAGTTTTTCCTTCTGGTCATGCAGGGCAAAACTGCCGAACCCCCGAATCTCTATCCTGCGTCCCTTTTCAAGGGAGGCAGCCATTTTTTCAAAGACAATGTCCACCACCTCCCTGATGTCTTCCTTGAGATAGTCGGGAAATTTTTTCTGGAGTCTGTCTGCCAGCTCTTTTTTAAGCATGGGTATTGCGTGTCCTGTCAATCAGGCATCAATAGGCTCCTGGAGTCGAGGAGGACAGTCCCAGTCTTTCAACAGCCTTTGAAATCGAGCCTGACGCCCCTTCCTCAAGTATCCTGCGGAAGAGGTCAAGGTTGTTTTCCTCCGGATATTGCAGAGAGGGAGCGCCTTCAATACCCGCAAGCTCCCCGGCCTTTTCAATGGCCCTGTCAAATCCGCCCAGTTCATCCACAAGCCCTGCCTCAAGGGCCTGTCTGCCTGAAAAGATGCGTCCGTCAGAAAGGTCGCGCGCCTTTTCCTCAGGAATGTTCCTGCTCTCAGCCACGGCCTCTATGAACTGGTTGTGAATATCATCTGCCACTGACTCAAGCACCTTTCTTTCATCTGGCGTCATCTCCCTTGATATGGCCCCAAGGTCCTTCAAGGCGCCGCTTTTTATTGTGGTGGTGCTGACACCAATGGTATCCATGAGCTTCATAAAGTTGGGAACTTTCATTATAACTCCGATGCTTCCTGTAACCGTGCCGGGATTGGAGATGATATACCGCGCTCCAAGGGCGGCATAGTATCCCCCTGATGCCGCCACAGAGCCCAGGGAGGCTATGACCGGCTTTGTTTCGTCTGTGATTTTAAGCGCTGAATAGAGTTCCTGTGACGCGCCAACAGCGCC
>CAYXYO010000274.1:0-2618 GCA_964469365.1 uncultured Desulfobacterales bacterium
CAGAAAGAAGAAATATTACAGGATCGGAGAGGTCAGCAAGCTTGCCGGAGTAGAGGCCTATATCATTCGTTACTGGGAAAGTGTTTTCCCATCCATAAAGCCCCGCCGTTCTTCAAGGCAGCGTCTTTACCGGGCGAAGGATGTGGACACAATACTTTACATTAAAAAATTGCTTTATGAAGAAGGTTATACCATCGCCGGGGCTAAAAAACGTCTTTCCGGAAAGGCAGGCAGGACGGAGACTCAACCTGACAGGAAGCCCGCATGCCGTACCGGTTGCGCGGCGTGCATGGATGTCTTTATGGGCATCAGGTCGGAACTGGTGGAACTTGTTGAAAAATTGCAGCGGTGAATTGAACGGGGTTGGCGCATAATGCAGGATATGGATGATAAGCAGTTTCAGTTTCTGAAAAAACAGAGGGACAGGATAGACGCCATTGACAGGGAGCTCCTGAAGTTGCTCCAGGAGAGGATGTCCGTGGCAGAGGAAATAGGTCGTCAGAAAGCCAAGGTCGCCCGTCAGCCCCTGGACAAGAAACGCGAGCAGGAAGTTATAGAAAATATATTGCGC
Organism: uncultured Desulfobacterales bacterium; assembly: GCA_964469365.1. Classification (GTDB taxonomy): domain Bacteria; phylum Desulfobacterota; class Dissulfuribacteria; order Dissulfuribacterales; family QOAL01; genus CAYXYO01. The sequence continues at coordinate 572 of CAYXYO010000274.1, forward strand.
ATGAACAACGGCCGCTTTGATCCCGATGGCCTGCGGGTTATCTATGGAGAGATAATATCCGCCTGCAGAAATGTCCAGCGGCCCGCGCGCATAGCCTTTCTCGGCCCTGAGACCACCTTCACGCATATGGCCGCAACCCACTATTTTGGACATGCCCCTGAATTTGTTCCGGAGCGGAATATTACCGATGTGTTTGAGGAGTGTGAAAGGCGCCGTGTTGATTACGGGGTTGTTCCCATTGAAAACTCGGTGGAAGGAACGGTCGCCCTCACCCTGGATGGCCTGCACGATTACAAGGTAAAGGTGTGTGGAGAGATATACATGCCTGTAAGCCATGACCTGATAAACCAGAGCGGCAGGACAGACACTGTGCGCCGGGTGCTTTCACATCCCCACGCCCTGGCCCAGTGCAGAATATGGCTCAAGGAGCACCTCCCCGCTGTTACCACTGAAGAGGTGGTCAGCACCGCCCAGGCCGCTCGCTGGGCTGCCGTTGATTCGTCGGTTGCCGCAGTTGCAAGCCCACTTGCGGCCCGCACCTATAACCTCCATGTCGCTGCCAGACATATTGAGGATTTTGCCGGGAACACAACACGTTTTCTTGTGCTTGGTCACCATTCGCCACCGCCGAGCGGAAATGACAAGACATCCCTTATCCTGAGCCTTGAGGACAGGCCAGGTTCACTGTTCAAACTCCTGGAACCCCTTGCCCGCAGGGGCATAAACCTCACGAAGATTCAGTCCCGTCCGGTAAAGGATGAGCCCTGGCGATATCTGTTCTATGTGGATATTGCCGGCCACATGGAAGATGAGGATGTAAGGGAAGGGGTGGACTCCATTCGCAAGGGGTGCACATTCCTGGAGTGGCTCGGTTCATATCCAATGGGCAAAATGTCTGACGACATTACCGTCTGACAAAAGTAGTGGGGCCTGCCCCGGATCATCTATCTGACATGGATGGCCAGGGTTGCGATTCCATGAATATGCCATAAAGTCACCCGAAGTTACCCCTGATGCCAGGGCTTTCTCCATGGGCCTGGTCGTGTCAGGTGCATTGTGTGAGAACAGCAGGCTGGCAACTGTTCATTCCCGTACAGTTATGCTTGTCATGTTGGTTGAATTTGACCAGTTGTGACCTGTCATGTTTCTGAGGGTTTTATATTCGGGGGGGGGTAACCGGAGAGGTGATTACGCGGGTATGTAGCATGACTGCTGATCCGGGTAGCAGGCGGATGCGTCATTTGGCGGTTACCAGGCCGGTTATCCATGCTGTTTCCGCAGGTCTCGTATCCGGGATGCGGTCTGCTTCGGGACAGGTGAGCGAATCCGCATTTTTATGCGCTGTTTTTTGTTTGGTGGTCTGCTTGTTGCAGTATCTGATGTTTATGGGATTCTTCAGGTTTGCAATAATATTTTTCTGGGTGTTCGTCTCCCTGGTTCCCGGTCCTGCAGAGGCAATAGAGTCTGCTGACGCGGATAACAGCGCCGCTGCGTTCATGCTGTTTGACAGGATTAATACTGCCCGTGCTAATCCGTGGGCAGAGGCTGGCCGCGAGGGAATTGACCCGGACTACCTCAGGACGCTTGTGCCAGGGGAGGTCGCAGCCACTTGGGATCAGGGGCTTTCTCCTCTCCTGTGGAATGAGAAACTGGCCTCCATCGCAAGGTTACATTTGGCTGATATGATGGAGCGTCTGTACTTTGGTCACGTTACTCCGGAGGGCATATCCCTTGATGACAGGCTTGCTGCAATCGGCTATGATGCTGTTTTCGCAGGCGAGAGCATGGGGGCAATTGCCTTTCCCGCGGTCATGTCAGAGGCTGAGGCCGCGCAGATAGTGCTTTCCGGCCTTTTGACAGATGCCCTGTATCAGGGTTCCGAAGGCCTGCCCCTGCTTGATTACATGATGCGGGAAATTGGCATTTCCGTGGCTGGCGGCCAGGTGCTGTATCAGGGGGTTGAATACAATATCATAATGGTGGTGGCGGATGTGGCCCTGCCTGTGCCGGATGTGCCTGAAGGCAAGGTCCTCCTGAGCGGTCACCT
>CAYXYO010000275.1:0-8112 GCA_964469365.1 uncultured Desulfobacterales bacterium
ATAGACAAAATCGTCGCTCAGGAGCAAATGCCTTGCAAAATCGTTCCCATTCCCCTGCACTGGCGCAAACTTCTCCACCGCGGCTTCAACCAGTCCGAACTGATGGCAAAATACATTTTCCCGGCCGGCCTCATGGCTGACAACATACTATGCCGCACAAAGAATACCCGCTCGCAACGGGGGCTTACAAAAAAAGAAAGAGATAAAAACGTGAAAAACGTATTTCAGGCAAAAGGCGCTGTCAGAAAAGGATGTTTCATAATCCTTGATGACGTTTACACCACAGGGGCAACTGTAAACAGCGCCGCCCATGCCCTCAGAAAGGCAGGCGCTGACAGGGTGCATGTCATCACCATTGCAAGGACGCCTTCAGGCAAAAGCCTGAACCCCGCCAGTCATGGATAACTCCCGCCTCAACAGGAGCCTGCTTCCACTCAAAGCCGGGGAAAGCCTTATGCCATGGTTATGGATAGGCACCTGGAGCATGGGCGGTCTTGGCTGGGGCAGGGTTGACGGTTCAGAATCCGTTTTGACCATAAGGGAAGCATTCAGCTCTGGCGTGAGGCACTTTGATACAGCCGGTTTCTATGGAAAGGGGGAGAGCGAACGCATAATAAAAAAGGCGCTTGGACGGCACAGAAAAGAGATATTCATATCTTCCAAGGCAGGACTTCTATGGAAAGGCAACAGGGTTATACACGACGCCAGGCCTGAAACCATTGAAAAAGAACTTGAAAAGAGCCTTGAGCGGCTTGGCACAGATTATATTGACCTGTTTCAGCTTCATTGGCCTGACCCTGACGTGCCTGTTTCAGAGAGTATTGACGCACTGAAACGCCTTGAAAAAAAAGGGCTCGCAAGGAACTGGGGGGCCGGAAATCTGACCGCAGAAGAGATAAAGCACTTTATAGACAATCACGCACAGGTCCCCATCCAGACCAGGTTCAATCCTCTCTACAGAAAAAGCGCATCTGTTCTCGCTGCCGGACACGAACATCAGCGGGCCGTCAACTGTATAATCTCGCCCCTTGAACAGGGACTGCTTGGCACTGGCAAGGGAAGGCATGGCTCTGCGAATCTTGGGAAAAAGGATCACAGGCAACGCAACCCCCTTTTTTCAGACAAGACGGCAATAAAGAACGCCACGAAATTCCGCAAGTTATGTGACAAGCAGGGCTGTTCACCCGTAACAGCGACTCTCCTATGGATACTGTCATATAAACATGCGGACATCATAATCCCTGGCCCCAAAAACAGAAGGCAGTTAAAGGAGACCCTTGAACATACAAATCTCCTGACAAGACATAATGTAACGCATGCCTCAACCAGCGGATTCAAAGTGGCGTGCCGTCAACTCCTTCTGGGTCTCGCGGGATACGATATCGCGGCCCTGCTTGATAACGCAGACCGGTAACCTGCCCTGTTTACAAAACAAAAAAGCCGTGCCTTCACATGGAAAGCACGGCTGGCAAAGAATTCGATTCAGCCTTTAATTAGCCGCCGAGTCCGAAAATCTTCATAAGTTCCGGGAGCATCGGATTGGCATAGAGAGCGATCAGCGCAACAACCAGAGCATAAATTGTAAGACACTCAATAAGAGCCAGACCGATGAACATGGTTACTGTCAGCTTACCGGCAAGCTCGGGATTACGTGCGGTGCCATCAAGGCAGCCCTTGGCGCAGTGACCCATACCAACACCACAACCGGATGCGGCGATACCAACGCCAAGACCGGCGGCGAGCACTGAAGCAGCCATCAGGAAGCCTACATGACCGCCCTTGGCAACATCGCCGTCAGCGGCAAATGCAAGTCCGGCAAGTCCGAGAACCATAAGCATGGTCAGAACAGAAACAATTGTTGTCTTTTTCATCTTTTTCCTCCTAAGAAAATAAGTTTATTTTGGCCTTCTTCCGTAGAAGATATTAAAACTCAATTTGCATTAATGGGCATCTCCCATTGCCTCAACAGAGTAAACAATGGAAAGCATCATGAAGATAAATGCCTGGATAAGACATACAAGCACGCCCAGAAACATGATTGGCAGGGGCGCAAGATAGGGACCAGCCAGCATGAACATCAGGCCAAGCAGGATCTCCTTGGAAACCATGTTACCAAAAAGTCGAATGGAGAGTGAAAGTATCCTGCCGATATGGCTGAAAATTTCAATGGGGAACATGACCGGCGCCATGGCGGGCACAGGCCCCATGAAATGCTTGATATATTTCACGCCGTGAAACCTGATACCAAGGGCATGGTAACATACGATTGAGATGGCAGTACAGCCGAGTGTCACATTGAGGTTGGCGGTAGGTGACATGAAACCGGGAATAAGACCGAGATAGTTTGCAATGAGGATGTACATTGCGAAGGTGCCTATCATCGGATAAATAATCATGGTCTTCTTTCTGTCGCCGGTCTGGTCGTTGATAAACTCCTCAAGACCGCCCACAAACATCTCCATAACATTCTGAAGACCTGTAGGAATCATCTGCATGTTAGTGGTAGCGACCTTTGCGACGACAACACACACAATCATTGCGAAATAACTGTACTGCATATGAGGTGCGAGTATCTGTGCAAGGGCACTGTCCCCACCATGAGCAGGAAGACCAATGGCATCAAACAAAAGGGTCAAAAACAGTAATGGATGTTCCATGGCTAAGCAGCCTCCTTAAAACGAATTCTGTAAAACAACATTCCCAGGACAATAAGATAAAAATTTACCACCGCCACCGAGAGACCTATAAAAATGCCCACCGGTGAAAAATAATCGCCAAAAAACAGCAGGCACACTGTAACGGCAAGGCATACAAGGGCCATCCTTACGGCCATACCGGCATAATACGCCCCCATGCTTCTCCAGCGCACCATCCGCTGACAGTCCCTGTCCAGACCCAGGCAGTTGAGATTGGCAATAATCCCTCCTGCCAGCACGCCTGAAGTCATCTCCGGAGAACCGAGCAGACCGGCCAGTATCACAAAAACGGCCAGTAACACCCAGTTACACGCAGCAAAGACCCTGGTGAAACCCGGCTCGAACTCTCCTCTAAACATTGCTGTCAACATCTCTGGTTTTATCAGGCGAGGTTTTATTCTTCTGCCCTCTCCTCTCTGCCTTTTCAGCTTCTTCAGCAAACCGCCTGGAAAGAATTAAAAAATTCTTGATCCCGCCGGCAAGACCAAAGCCGAAACAAATTATTGTAAGCCAGGGATACGTTTTTCGTTCAAAGAGCCACGTATCCAGATAATAACCGGCAAGCACCCCCGCAAAGGTTGAAAAAACCACTGACATAGCAATGGTTGACGCGGTACTCAAACTTCTGAAAACTGAACCAAGTTCCTCACGAACACTTGACATAATACTTACCGCCTCTAACCCTGCCGGGATAATAATTGCCAACGGCTATGAATGACGCCTCATTTTCACAACATGAAACCGCGCATCTTTTCACGCCCTTGACAAGACAAAATACTTCATAGCACAATATCATAAATTATGCAAGAACTTTGAATGACGATTCAGTAAATTTCAGGGTCTCCTCCACATCGTCCCAGCCAAGGGCCAGGGAGGTGAAGGCAGCCTCAAACTGTGAAGGAGCAAGGTAGACGCCCCTTGCAAGCATCTCCCTGAAAAAACGCCCGTACATGTCGGTGTCTGACCTGAGGGCGTCATCAAAATTCCTCACAGGCCCTGACTGGCCGAAAAATCCCGTCATCATTGAACCGATCCGCTGTACATGGCTTTTTATGCCATACTGCCCGGCAAGCTCTGAAATACCGCTGGCGAGGGCCTCGCACTTTTCTGCCATAACCTCATAAACGCCTGGCCGTGACAACACCTTCAGGGTGGCAAGACCAGCGGCGGTTGCCAATGGATTTCCCGACAAGGTGCCTGCCTGATACACGGGCCCGGCAGGGGCTATCTGCTCCATGATATCCCTGCGACCGCCATAGGCCCCCACAGGAAGACCGCCGCCGATTATTTTCCCCAGCGTTGTAAGATCAGGCATTATGCCGAAATACTCCTGGGCGCCGCCGAGGCCAAGACGAAATCCACTGATAACCTCATCAAAGATAAGCACAATGCCATGCTCTTCAGTAAGCTCTCTCACCCCTTCGAGATAACCTTCATCAGGCAGTATCACTCCCATATTGGCCGGAACAGGCTCCATAATGACAGCGGCAATATCATCGGCATCCTTCTCAACCGCGCTCCTTAGCGCGTCAAGGTCATTGAAGGGGACCGGAATCGTGGCTGACACCACCTCTTCAGGCACCCCCGGACTTCCAGGTATGCCCAGGGTGGCCACGCCTGAACCTGCCTTTACAAGAAAGGCGTCAGCATGGCCATGGTAGCAACCGTCAAATTTTATGACCTTCTTCCTGCCTGTAAAACCCCTGGCAAGCCTGAGGGCGCTCATGGTGGCTTCAGTGCCGGAATTTACAAGCCTCACCTCTTCCATGGACGGCACGCACTCCACAATTTTTTCAGCAAGCTCCACCTCTCTCCATGTGGGTATGCCGAAACTCGTGCCATTGCCCAGGGCCTCGGAGACAGCGGCATTGACCTCCGGATGACAATGTCCCAGTATCATGGGCCCCCAGGAACAGACATAATCAATATAACTGTTGCCGTCCACATCATAGATGTATGGACCGAAGCCGCTTTCAACAAAAACCGGGTCGCAGCCAACAGACCGGCATGCACGGACAGGGCTGTTCACCCCTCCCGGTATAAGGGCCTTTGCCTTTTCAAAATAAAGTTTTGACACCCTGTTTCTGTCCATATCCTGTCCTCCTGGTCAACCTTTTGTAATTTTCAGATATCTACGTTTGCCAATCTTCATAACCAGACCATTCCCGGGCAGATCAACCTCATCAGAATCGAGTTTCCTGCCATCCACGCTTATGGCGCCCTGTTTGAGAAGCCGTCTCGCCTCACCGGCGCTCTTTACAAGACCGGCCTCCTTAAGGGCCCTGGGGATATATACAGATGACTCACCGCCGGACACAACATAAACCGGTATATCCTCAGGCACCTCACCGCGGCTGAACTGCGCCTCAAAGGCCCTGCGCGCGGCGACCGCGGCCGCTTCATCATGGAATCTCGACACCAGTTCAGTGGCCAGCATGACCTTTACATCCCTTGGATGCGCCGCGCCCCTTTCCATATCGTCCCTCAACCTGGATATATCTTCCATGGTCATGGTGCTAAGAAGTTCAAAATAACGAAACATAAGCTCATCTGAGATGGACATGAGTTTTCCGAACATATCCGCTGGCTCATCAGTAATGCCCACATAGTTGCCAAGGGACTTGCTCATCTTGTTGACGCCGTCCAGACCTTCGAGCAAGGGCATGGTGATCACCACCTGCGGCTCCTGCCCGTACTCCTTCTGCATGTGCCTTCCCACAAGAAGATTGAAGGTCTGGTCAGTGCCGCCAAGCTCCACATCGGCCCTGAGGGCAACGGAATCATAACCCTGTATCAACGGGTAGATAAATTCATGTACGGCAATCGGACGCTGGGCCTGGAAACGTTTTTTAAAGTCGTCTCGCTCAAGCATACGCGCCACAGTATGTTTTGCGCACAGACGTATCATGTCAATGGATGACATGTCGTTCATCCAGACGCTATTAAAGGCTATTTCAGTCTTTTCAGGGTCAAGTATCCTGAAAATCTGTTCCTTGTAGGTGGCCGCGTTCTCCCTGACCTGCTCCGGAGTAAGCTGGGGACGGGTCTCTGACTTGCCCGTGGGATCACCTATAAGGCCGGTAAAATCGCCTATAAGGAATATAACCTTATGTCCAAGGTCTTGAAAATGTTTCAGCTTGTGCACAAGAACCGTATGCCCCAGATGAAGGTCAGGCGCCGTTGGGTCAAAACCCGCCTTGACCCTCAGGGGCCGGTCCTCGCTTACGGCCTTCTCCAACTTGGAGCGAAGCAAATTTTCATCAATGATATCCACTGCCCCACGCCCTATAATCCGAAGGGATTTTTCAATATCCTTTTCCATAATATAATATCGTTACCTTCCTGACCTGCGGGTCCCTTACCCAATGCCCCTTTGGCCCACGCCGAGTCCCCTTTAGTTACTCCCCGCGCCAATCCGACATTATGCTTTCCAGGGCGCCCTTGTCATTAACATCCTTGTCATTAATGAGACTTCAAAAGTCCAGACAGGACAAAAACAAAACATGATTTCCAGCCATTAATGTTACTTGGCATATTCAACGGCACGAATCTCACGAATAACAATAACTTTTATCTGGCCCGGATAACTGAGCTCACTCTCGATCTTTTTGGTAATGTCCCTGCACATCATGGCGGCCTCATCATCCCCTATCCTGTCACTGTTCACAACAATCCTTATCTCCCGGCCCGCCTGGATGGCAAATGATTTCTGGACACCCGGAAAAGACTTGGCTATCTGCTCAAGGTCTTCCAGACGCTTGACATAGGTCTCAAGCATCTCACGCCTTGCCCCTGGACGGGCGCCGGAAAGGGCGTCGGCAGCCTGGACAAGAACAGCCAGCACAGTGTCAGGCTTTACGTCCTCATGGTGGGCCGCGATGGCGTGCACGATTTCCTTTGACTCCCCGTATTTTTTGGCAATATCAGCGCCTATGATGGCATGAGAGCCCTCAATCTCATGGTCAACTGCCTTGCCTATGTCATGCAGCAGACCGGCACGTTTCGCCTTTTTGACATTAAAACCCAGCTCGGCAGCCATCACGCCACACAGAAAGGCCACTTCCAGGGAATGCTGCAACACGTTCTGTGCGTAGCTGGTGCGAAATTTCAGTTTGCCAAGCAACTTTATAATTTCACTGTGGACGCCATATGCCCCGGCATCAAAGGCGGCCTGCTCTCCTGTTTCCCGTATATTGGCCTCGATTTCCTTTTCAACCTTATTAACCACTTCCTCTATCCTTGCGGGATGAATCCGGCCATCCACCACAAGGCGCTCAAGGGAAATCCTTGCTATCTCACGCCGCACCGGATTAAAGCCTGAAAGCAGAACAGCCTCCGGCGTATCATCTATTATCAGATCCACACCGGTCGCCGCCTCAAGGGCGCGTATATTACGGCCCTCACGTCCTATGATACGGCCCTTCATCTCATCGTTTGGAAGGGTGACAACCGAAACCGTCCTGTCAGCCACATAGTCGCCTGCGTATCTGGAAATGGCAAGGGCGATGATCTCGGCAGCCCTCTTGTCAGCGCTTTCCCGCGTCTCGGTCTCTATCTTCCGGAGCATCCTGCCCGCATCCTGGCGGACTTCGGCCTCAAAGGATTTCAGAAGATGCTCCTTTGCCTCCTGGGCTGACATACCGGCAATTTTCTCAAGCATAACCCTCTGCTCTGATATCATCGCATCAAGCTTGTTTCTCCTGTTGTTAAGCTTCTTTTCAAACTTCTTCAGCCCCTTTTCCTTCTCCAGGATCTCTATATCCTTCTGGTCCACAAGGGCCTTTTTCTTTTCAACCTGGGTTTCCCTGTCGCCAAGGCTCCGCTCTCTCTCTGAAAACTGCCGTTTCAGGGCGGCAAGCTCCTCATCCGCCGCCTGTCTCTGCTTCAGGATATGCTCCTTTGCCTCGACCCTTGCCTCCTTGATAATACGTTCTGCCTCGGCCAGGGCGTCTTCCCTGATCTTCTCAGCCTCTTTCCTGGCCCTGGCAGAAGACTTGCCACCTTTTAAAAAGAAAAAAACAATTAAAGCACCTGCGATAAAACCTGCAGACAAATATATATAAGAATCCATTACATGGCTCCTGTTCCTGTTGTCCATGGAGAAAAAACGCACAGGCAGCGCTGCACAAAAAATGTGCAAACACATACGATTGTACTACTGGAATCCTGCTGAATTTAAGGGAGAATGTCCTGTAAAACAGGACTTGTCAGGTTATGGAAACCGTAGCCTGCATGGCCCGGAAATAAAATTGTGGGAGACAGGTCAACAGATATCCTTTTACTCTCATCAAGATATCTGAACCCGACTGTCCCCATGCAATATATAGTAATACAGTTGAATATTTGCCCTGAACGCTCAAAACAGAGGCACCTGCACACTCATAACAGGCGCCATCCTGAAATAACCGGACAACTT
>CAYXYO010000276.1:0-10444 GCA_964469365.1 uncultured Desulfobacterales bacterium
ATCAAGCCACACCCTGTCAATGGGAATGGCTGTTACAAGCTCATCAAGAAGACGTACAGTCAATGTCCTGCCCTGTTGTAACTTTTCTATGGCATCAAACTTGTCCTCAACCTTTTTCCTCGCCCCCTTCACCTCGTTAATCTTTTTATTGACATATCCCAGCTTGCGCTTTTCAGCTTCCAGCTTGGCAAGCTCTTTTCTCTGCATATGCACCTTGCCCTGAAAAGTTATGCCTGTTGCAAAAAGTGCGACCAGCAACAGCACCATGGACAGCACATATATGGAAACCTGTTTACGTACAGACTCTTTCTTTTTCCATTCTCTTACAGGCAGCAGGTTAATGGTAATCATAATTCTCTCGTCCTCGTTGCAAGTCCTGAACAGATTGCCATCTGGGGGCCCGTACTCTCAAGATAGACACTATTTATTTCCGAAGCTTTTCTCATACCGTGGAATGGCTCAATGTCTGTTACATCCATCTCTGTCTCCTCTGCCATCCTGCGATCAAAGCCCCTTAACATGGAAGCCCCTCCGCTCAAAAAGATATGCACAGGAAACTGATCATTGGAAACGCCGGACTTGAAAAAATCTATGGCCTTGTTGATCTCCTCAATCCACAACCCTCCAAGTTCCTTGCATATTGAAGAAATTTCACTCATCAGGACATTATCCCTGGTCCCTTTTATCTTTGCCTGTTCAGCGTCATCATAGTTCAGACCTGTGGCACTGTGAATGGCCTCGGTAAGCTGCGCCCCCCCAAAGGCCATATCCCTTGCGAAAACATTCGTTCCATTTACAACGACACTCAGGTTGGTTTTATGTGCGCCTATATCAACCAGGAGCACTGGCTCCTCACTGACTCCATAGGCAGCTTCAAAGGCATTGCCAAGTGCAAAGGCATCCACATCTATTACTGCGGGAGTAAGACCGACACTTTCAATAATCCTGGCATATTCATCAACTATCTCCTTTTTGGCGGCAACAAGAAAAATACTGCTTGAACCATGTCCCTCGTCCTTCGAATTGATCACATGAAAATCAACATACACGTCATCTATTTCAAATGGCACATATTTTTCTGCCTCTGCCATCAGATTATCTTCTATCTCCCGCTCATTGACATACGGGAGTTCCACTTTCTTCAGAATAATGGAATAGCCGGAAATAGAAGTTGAGGCATATCTGTGTTTGGGATTGAGGTTGTCAATCAGGGCGTTCAGAGTTGCCGTCACGGCATCAACATCTTTTACCGTGCCATCAACAATAGCCTCCCGCGGCAACACTGCCCTGCCTATTTTCCTGACGGTTCGCTGAGTGCCTTCCCCGGCAAATGCCACGAGCTTTATGGTATGAGAACCGATATCAAGCCCTATTGTCGGTTTGGATTTTTTCTTTAAAGGAAATTTCATTTTATCCCGTCCCTCAATCCTGATTTGAGATTAAGTCCTGTCTCCTGGCTCCTTGAAAGATATTATCACACTTTTATAACCAACATATTTCCTGGGTTATAATCTTCTTCGGTCATATAGCCTGTTTTCCTTAAACATCTTTTTTAATTCATCACATTTTGTTTTACAAATTAAAAATTTCAAAAAAATTGACGCTGTCTGCTCAAAAAATAACATATGCAAGTGAAGATTTTTATTGTAGTCTTATGCCTTCCTGATGACTTGTCACCATATAAAAACAGATACGTAAAATATCGAGGTAGCATCTAACTATGTCTTTAATTAACAAAATACGCAACTTTTCAATTATAGCACATATAGATCATGGCAAATCAACTCTTGCCGACAGGATACTTGAATTTACAGACAGTGTCTCATCGCGGGAAATGAAAAAGCAATATCTGGACCAGATGGATATAGAACGTGAAAGAGGCATTACCATAAAGGCCCAGACAGTAAGACTCAATTACAAGGACACACAGGGAAACCACTGGATACTCAATCTAATTGATACTCCGGGACATGTTGATTTCGCCTACGAAGTATCGAGAAGTCTGTCCGCCTGTGAAGGCGCCCTCCTTGTTGTGGACGCAAGCCAGGGCGTTGAGGCCCAGACCCTTGCCAATGTCTATCTGGCCATTGAAAACAACCTCGAAATAATTCCTGTCCTTAACAAAATCGACCTCCCAAGCGCCGACCCTGACAGAATAAGGGGAGAAATAGAAGAAATTATAGGCATAGACGCATCTGACGCCATTGCCGCGAGCGCCAAAAAGGGAATCGGAACCCTTGATATACTTGAGGCCGTGGTCGCACGCGTTCCGCCCCCGTCCGGAGACTGGTCAAAGCCTTTGAAGGCCCTGATTTTTGACTCATGGTTTGACCCCTATCTTGGCGCGGTCGTTCTTGTCAGGGTGGTTGATGGCGTCATGAAACCTGGCATGAAAATAAAAATGATGTCAGACAACAAAAAATATGAGATTTCACAACTCGGAATCTTTACGCCCGCCCCTGTAACCGTCATGGAACTGACGGCGGGCGAGGTTGGATTCATTGTGGCAGGCATAAAAACAGTGCGTGACACACATATCGGAGACACCATCACTGAGGAGAAACGACCTGCCCCTGAACCGCTTCCCGGATTCAAGTCTGTGAAGTCAATGGTATTTTGCGGGCTTTATCCGGTTGACAGCGGCCAGTATGACCAGCTTAAGGAGGCTGTGGAAAAATTATGGCTCAATGACCCTGCCTTTTCATTTGAGCCGGAAAGCTCAACCGCCCTTGGCTTTGGATTCCGGTGCGGTTTTCTCGGCCTTCTACACATGGAAATCGTACAGGAGAGGCTGGAACGCGAATTTGAACTTACGCTGCTCAATACGGCCCCGTCTGTTTCCTACAGGATACTGCTTACCAACGGTGACGAGCTGAACATACACAACCCAGCCCAGATGCCGGAAACTGTAAAGATCGACCGCATCCTTGAACCCTATGTGGATATGGAAATTTATGTGCCCAGGGAATTCGTGGGCGCGGTAATGGGGCTTTGCGATGAAAAAAGAGGCAGACAAACAGACATGCGTTATCTTACCGCAGAGAGGGTGTTGCTCAAGTACAAACTGCCTTTTAATGAAATCGTACTGGATTTTTATGACAAACTCAAATCCCTTACAAGGGGATACGCATCCATTGACTATGAATTCAGCGAATACCAGCCAGCCGACCTTGTAAAACTCGACATCCTCATAAACAAACAGCCTGTTGACGCCCTCTCTGTTATTGTCCACAGGGACAAGGCCTACTATCGCGGCAGGGATCTGGCATCAAAACTGCGCAAGGTCATTCCACGACAGATGTTTGAAGTCGTCATACAGGCCGCAATAGGCAACAAGATCATAGCAAAGGAGCGTATAGCGCCACTCAGAAAGGATGTTACGGCAAAATGCTACGGAGGCGACATCACCAGGAAACGCAAGCTGCTTGAAAAACAGAAAGAGGGCAAAAAACGGATGAAACAGGTGGGACAGGTGGAAATTCCCCAGGAGGCATTTATGAGCGTCCTTGAAATCTGACATATCGACCAACACAATACCCGCTCTTAGTCAGATGAAACCGGTCAGAACGTGAACAACAGGCGCAAGACCGAAGAATATCCCTCAGGCCTGAAAGATACCCTGAAAAAAACCGGGCCCACGCATCATCGCGATGAATACCGCAATGAATAAACGAAATTAAAAAATCAGCATATCATAACAGAGGCGAGTATGTTGCATTTGGGCAACGCACTAATTTGCAAAAAAACATTTTACAAGTTGCCCTTCAAATTGTTTCTTGCCAAGCACCTCTTTCAGGTATATGTTTCTTTCACCATGAACACTGCAAATCAAAACCTGAATCTTCAGGACAATGAAAAAGATTGGAAGGCCATTGCCTGGGAGTATGCTCAAGCAATTATCATAGCCCTTGTGCTTGCCCTTTTCATAAGGACATTTGTTGTACAGGCATTCAAGATACCGTCAGGCTCAATGATACACACACTTCTGATTGGTGACCACATCCTGGTAAACAAATTCATATACGGCATAAAGAATCCTTTGACACGCTCCACACTCATAGATGTTGGACAACCTGAACATGGTGATATTGTTGTATTTATCTTCCCCCTGGACAGAAAGAAAGATTTTATAAAGCGGGTGATAGGCACTGCGGGCGACACCGTGCAGGTCATAAACAAAAAGGTATTTGTAAATGGCAAACCCATAAAAGAGGCTGAAGGCGTACAACATACAAAGGCCGAAATAATTCCTGGCAACATCCAGCCACGCGACAATTTCGGGCCTGTTACAGTGCCGGAGGGTCATATTTTTGTCATGGGCGACAACAGGGATGAAAGTTTTGACAGCAGATACTGGGGATTTGTGCCATTAAAAGACGTAAAGGGCAAGGCCTTCATGATCTATTGGAGTTGGAACTCCGAAAAATTCATGCCAAGGCTTGACCGGATAGGGGACATTCTGCATTAATGATTGCAGAAGCTGACCTGCATTAATCCATATACACGACCTCTCCGGAAAGGACAACCACATCTTCGCCGGATGAGGTTGAGACAACCAGCCCCCCCCTGCTGTCCAGGCCTGAAATTCTGCCGTAAAATTCTCTCCCCTCCTGTTCAAATCTCACCTTTCTGCCAATGGAAGACGAGATATGGCACCACTTTTCAAAAACTTCATCTTTCAATCCGTTATGGGCACGGGAGATCACGGCATCCATGTGATCAAGCAGCAAATCCAGCAGGCACTCCCTTTCCACATGGATACCGGCCTCACTCAAGGCGACCGTTACCTCTCTCAATCCCTCAGGAAACCCGGCGTAATCCCCCTTTATATTAACTCCTGTTCCTGCGACCACCACTGTCCTGCCGTCAATCTGCCTTGATTCACAAAGTATGCCTGCCAGTTTTCTGTTATCAAAAAGCAGATCATTGGGCCATTTTATTGACAGTCCTGAACTATTACCCACCTTGTCCAGCAAGTCAAAAACCGCATCATAAAGCGCCACCCCCACCAAAACAGGCATAGACCAGACAGGAAACCCGGAAGAGACCGGATGAATAACCATGGACGCGAAAAGATTGCCCCTGCCACCGAACCACCTCCGACCGAACCTGCCACGTCCGGCGGTCTGTTTGTCAGCATAAACCACAAGCCCTGCCCGGCGCATGAGGTCATCCCTTGCAAGCACAAAGCTGTTTGTTGAATCAACAGTCTCCAGACGCAAAAAAGACCGCCCTACAAAGGTGCGGTCTTTTTGTATCAGTTTATTATCACAGGACAAAACAGACTATTCTTCCTCAAGGACAAAAAGAAGCTGCCCTTCCTGGACTGCGGCATTGAGTTTTACGCATATCTCCTTGATCTGTGCGTCAAAGGGCGCGGCCACAATATTTTCCATTTTCATGGCCTCAAGGTTGGCAATCTCTTCTCCCTTGTGAACGATATCACCGACCTTCAAGGTGCCCCTGTCAGGATTTCCTATGCGCCACAGGTTGCCATTAATGGTTGCGCCCACCTCATTGGGACCTGAAGCCATCCTGATTTCGGTCTTCCTGGCCCTGGGTGTGGCCACGTCATACACCCTTGTCTTGTTGTCAACCTTCATAACCACATGAACAACTCCGTCAAATTCCTTTCCAACGGACACCAGTTCAATGGCGCACGGTTTGCCCTCATATTCAAACTCCACCTTGTCTCCAGGGTTTTTCAGACCATCATGCCATACATCAGTCGGAAGCACCAGTGGAGCATCTCCATATTTTTCCCTGAATTCAACAAGCTGCACCGCATCCTTGGGATGCATCATATAGAGTATGAACTCCTCTTCAGAAGGTTCCCGGCCAATGGCTTCGGAAAATTCCTTGCGAAGCTGGCCCATATCGTCAGGTTTAAGGGTTTCAAGCGGCGACTCTTCCCGCCTCTCCTTGATCTTCTCAACCCATTCATCTCCAAAGGTGCTCTGATATACCCAGTCAGCAGGCCAACCCATGGGCAGCCTGCCATAACCGCCAAGGAGAAGATTTCTGAAGTCTCCCGGCGCATTCCTGAACAGTTCAAGAAGCGCTGTCTTGTCCTCCTCGGGCATCCTGTCAATATCCTGTCCGGCATCCTCTGTAAACCGTTTCAGCAGGTCAATAACATACCTGACCCCTGCCCGTCCCCTCTCCTTCTGGTACCTGTTTACAATACCGTTACAGGTAACCCATGTAATCTGCGAACCTGGAGTTACATCAAAATATTTTACAATCCTGTTGTAAAGGGACATGGTCTTGAGAATATAGGGCATAAGTTCAAGGAAGTCGCCCTTGACCGCCTGTTCAAAGGAACTGGGAAACGCGCCTCCGGGCATCTTGTGTTCAACCACCTGATGGTCAAAGCCCTTGAAAGGTGATTCGGCCCATTCATAATGACCTATCCATTCCCTCACCTTCTGCACTGCCTTTTCAGCGGCATCCCTATTCAGAACGACATTGATGCCGCTCTCTTCAAGGTATGCGTGCAGGCCAAGTATCGGGGCCTGACCGTAAAAACGGGTGAGGGAGTCCTCTTCAGCGTCAAGTATTGTGGCGCCTGCCTCTGCCGCAGCAAGAAGCGCGGGCATGGCAAGGCCGTCAGTGGCATGACGATGATACTGGATCACCAGGTCAGGATAGTCCTGTTTTATGGCATCCACAAGGTCTCTTATCCTCGATGGACTGCCGACGCCAGCCATGTCTTTTATGCAAAGCACTATCTCATCCGTGCCGCCGCAAAGATCAACCATATCCTTTACCACGCCAAGGTAATATTCATTGGTTGTCCAGTCAGCCTGGGTAAATGAGATGGCAGGCTGGAAAAGACGGCCGCGCTTCATAACGACCTCCGCGACTGTCCGCATGTTACGCACATCATTCAAAAATGAAAAACATCTCCATACGTCGATATCCACATTGGCAACGGCATACTCTATCACATTTTTGGGATACGGTCTGTAGCCCCACAGATTTGTCTCCCTGATAAGGGTCTGAAGCAGCACGCTTGGCATCACCTGACGCAGCAGCCTTATCTCTTCAAAGGGAGTTTCCCTTCGGTTCATTATGCCCACATGCCACCTTGCCCCGCCATGACATTCCGAGCTGAAAAGATTCATCTCCTCATAGAAGGGGGCAAGGGTGGCCAGGTCATATATGCGGTGACGATTCTTGAAATCCGACTGACCGGCATCCCTCATGCCAGTTGAGGTCAGCATAACGCCGTCAAGGGCGCGAAGCCGTGAAACTATCTCGGCAGGACTCATACCCGGCTTTACAACCGGACCGTTCTTTTTCATATTTTTTTTCTTCATAATCACATCCACTCCTGGGGACCGAGAGCTGACACCTCAGCCACAAATTTGGCAATCTTGAGCACCTCATCCCTGCTGTCATGGGTTTCAAAGCTTGCCACAAGTTCGTCAATCTTCTTTTCAATAAACCTTGTGGAGAACTCACCCTGCTTGAACTTCTCATGACGTATAATGCTCAACAGCAGGGGGGCAAGGGTTTTCACACCTTCTATCCTGAGATTCTTGCTCAGGGTTCTGTCCATTACCCTGATGGCCTCCTCCCTGTCAGCGCCAGCAGACATGAGAAGCATGAAAAGGGAATCATAATAAGGTGGTATGTCAGCCCCTTCATATACGCCCTGGCTGATTCTGACACCAGGCCCCTGGGGTATCATCAGGCGGGTAATGGTGCCAAAGGACGGGCTGAAGGTAACAGGGTCCTCAGCGTTTATCCGCACCTCAAGGGCCCACCTGTTGGGCATGATATCGTCCTGGGTAAAATCAAACTCCCTGCCCTCTGCCACCTCTATCATGAGACGGACTATATCCACTCCGGTGACAAGTTCGGTGATGCCATGCTCCACCTGGAGCCTGGTGTTCACTTCCAGAAAATAGAATTTCCTTGAATGGACATCAAAGATAAACTCCACAGTGCCTGCCGTTGTGTATCCTATCTCGCGCATAAGACGTACGGCAGTATAACAGATTTCGTTCCTTATATCCTTGTTGATGGACGGAGACGGGGCCTCCTCGACGACCTTCTGGTTGCGCCGCTGTATGGTGCATTCGCGCTCATAAAGATGGATGACATTGCCGTGGGTATCAGCCACTATCTGCACCTCTATGTGCCGCCCGCGTTCAATATATTTTTCAGCAAGCAGGGCGTCGTCGCCAAAGGACTTTCTCGCCTCTGACCGCGCCTGTTCAAGGGCCTGGGGTATGAATGAATCCTCGTCAACCTTTACCATGCCCTTGCCGCCGCCCCCTGAAGAGGCCTTTATGATAATCGGAAACTCTACGTTATCTTCCTTCATCCACTCCCTGATGTGCCGGGCGTCCCTGACATCGCTTATGCCGGGAATGGTGGGGACATTTGCCCTGACGGCAAGCCTTTTGGCCTCTATCTTGTCGCCCATGGCCCTGATGACATCGGGCGACGGGCCTATCCACTTAAGTCCGGCGTCCATAACCATCTGGGCGAACTCACTGTTTTCAGCAAGGAATCCCCATCCGGGATGTATCGCGTCAGCGCCTGCCTCAAGGGCTGTCTTTACCATCCTCTCCTTGTTAAGATAGGAGTCGGCAGGCGGAGCTTCTCCAATATGAACCGCTGAATCTGCTATTATTACATGATGGGCAAGCCTGTCAGGCGTGCTGTAAACCGCTACCGTTGGGATATTCATGTCACGGCATGTGTGCATTATGCGCACAGCCGGAACTCCACGGTTGGCAATGAGTATCTTTTTTATATTTTCTGCCATAGCCAAAGACTCCTTCAATTCAATCTTTTTTCAGCCGTACGAACCTGCTGAAATCCTGCCATCCGGGCCGGGAAATTCCTGATTTGCAATCTGCGCAGTTATCCCCATCGTATGAGACAGGGATATCCTCTTTTATATTCAGAACAAAATCTTAAAAAGACCTGCAGCAAGGAAAGGAAAAACGCATGGAAAACACGGCATGAATCACTGCCAGCCGTGCCTGCACAATCACAATTCCATTGCCCTGTTTCTCAGGGCAAAGCGGAATTGCTGAAGACTTTTTAACACATCCTGCCGTAAAAAACAAGCCCCCTTGTCTCCGGACAGTCCGGCTGCCCCTGTTCAGCAGGATTTATCAATACCCGCAACCCCTATTAAAGAATACCGTCCGGCAAGGGAGGGCAACAAAACAGGGCATCCATCTGTTATCCCGGAGGCCATGACATGGAACGTCCGCCCAGTATATGCATATGTATGTGAAAGACAGTCTGACCTGCCTCTGCTCCATTGTTGAAAACCACCCTGAATCCGTCGCCTATGCCGTGTTCAGAGGCAAGCTCAGCCCCCTTTCTCACCACCTTGCCGATAACAGCTTCATCTTCCCTGGTAACGGCGCCCGGACCTGATATATGTTTCCTGGGTATGACAAGAAAATGCTTGGGTGCCTGGGGATTTATATCCCAAAAGGCGACCACGTCATCGTCTTCATAAAGTTTGTCCGCAGGTATCTCACCGCTGCTTATCTTACAAAAAAGGCAATCATCCATAAATTTTCCCCTTTTTCACTTTACGGTCTGCCCGACCTTGTTTGCCTGTCTGCCAGCAACCCCGCAATTTCATGCGGCCTGAACAGAAAAATAATAACAAGCTCAACGCATAAAATCAAATATCCTCTTTCCTGCGAAAAACATTCAATGTCTCCATATGATAACTTTGTGGGAACATATCAAAAACAACCGAACCTGCATGCCTGTATCCAAGCGCCGCGAGTTCCGACGCGTCCCTGCAGAAGGTCATGGGATCACACGAGACATATATCACGGTCCTGGCTCCAAGGGCAGCTATCGCAGGCATCATGCCAGGGGCACCCCTGCGCGGCGGATCAATGATTACCGCGTCATATCCCTCGTCCCTTGCTTCCGCCAGGAACCTCCGGCAATCCGCACTGACAAAATCTGCCGGGACACCGTTTCGTTCAGCATTTTCACATGCCATGCTGACTGAAACATCCGAGCTTTCAACCCCTGTAACCTCTGCGCCAGACACAGCCAGCGGGATTGAAAAATTGCCCATGCCGCAAAAGAGGTCAAGCACCCGCATACCCTGCCATTCATTTTCATGCGTCCTGACCACCTCTCGTATAAGGTTGCCGTTCTGGGGCAGATTGACCTGGGAAAACCCGCCAGGAGCATACCATATTCCGGCTCCGGCAAGGATGCCCCTGTAGACGCATATACGCTTGCGTCCGGCCCTGACCACCTTTTCACCCCTCTTCCCCCTTATCAGAACAGCACAGTCAAGAGATGACATGACTTCCTTCATCAGCCTTGCTTCATATGCCGAAGGCAGGCCCCTGCCCTTCAAGGAAATGGCAACACCTCTACTCCCGTCAACACCTTCAACCACTTCAACCGAAGATATGGCAACCGACCTTACATGGGG
>CAYXYO010000277.1:0-16988 GCA_964469365.1 uncultured Desulfobacterales bacterium
CGCAGTCGAAGGCATCCTTGCCTTTTTCCTTGAGGCGACCTTTTTCGCTGTCATGTTTTTCGGCTGGAACAGGGTCTCCAGGGGTTTTCACCTGCTTTCCACCTGGCTGGTGGCCATCGGTTCAAACCTTTCTGCCCTCTGGATTCTCGTTGCCAACGGCTGGATGCAGTATCCGACCGGCATGAGCTTCAACCCTGACAAGGCGCGTTTTGAGATGCAGAATTTCTGGGATGTGCTTTTTTCGCCAGCGGCAATAAGCAAGTTTACCCATACAACCAGTTCAAGTTTTCTTTTCGCGTCACTTTTTGTGATATCAGTATCTTCATGGTTTCTCCTCAAGGGCAGGCACAAACTCATGGCCAGGCGCAGCATTGTGGTGGCTTCGGTCTTTGGCCTTCTGGCTTCCCTTTATGTGGGGCTTACAGGCGATGAGGCCGCCTACACCGTGGCCCAGCACCAGCCAATGAAGCTTGCCGCCTTTGAAGGCCTGTGGGATGGCGAGCGCGGCGCGGGAATCGTGGCTGCCGGAATGCTTAACGGGGAGAAGAAACCTGGCGATTCACAGGACCCGTTTGTTTTTGAAATCAAGATTCCGGGCATGTTGTCCCTCCTGGCCAACAGAGAGGCCGACAGCTTTGTCCCTGGTATAAACGACCTTGTTTACGGTAACAGCGCGGAACATATTACAGGGGCCAGGGAGAAAATAACCCGTGGCAAGCAGGCCAGGGCTTTCCTTGACAGCTACAAGCAGGCCAGGGCCTCAGGCGACGGAAGCGCTGCGGCTATCGCCCTTGCCGGTTTCAAACAGCACGAAGAATTTCTTGGGTACGGTTTCCTTGAGACCCCGGAGGAGACAGTGCCGCCTGTGGGGCTTACCTTTTACGCCTTTCACATAATGGTTATCCTTGGAACGGCTTTTATCCTTGTATTCGCCCTGTTCCTCAAGTTTGCCGCCTCGGATACCCTTGACGGCAAAAGGTGGCTGCTTGCGACCGGGGTGATGCTCTTTTTTGCGGGCCTTGTGGCGCAGCAGTGCGGCTGGATCGTGGCAGAGGTAGGACGGCAGCCCTGGGCGATACAGGGGCTTCTGCCTGTGAGCGTCGCGCGTTCAAACCTTACAACCGGCACTGTCATGACGACTTTTTTCATGTTTCTTGTAACTTTCACTGTTCTGCTGATTGCTGAAGTAAGCATCATGCTCAGGCAGATTCAGATAGGACCGGAGGAATAATTATGATAGGCAACCTTGATATAACAACATTGCAGTCACTCTGGTGGGTGCTCGATTCAGTGGTGGGCTCCATCTTCCTGTTTCTTATATTTGTCCAGGGCGGACAGACCCTGCTTTGGCAAGTGGCGCGGGACGATATGGAAAAGGCCCTTGTAATCAACTCCATAGGACGCAAGTGGGAGCTTACCTTTACAACCCTTGTCCTCTTCGGCGGGGGGCTTTTCGCAGCGTTTCCCAAATTCTATGCCACCAGTTTCGGCGGGGCGTACTGGGTATGGATGCTGATTCTTTTCACCTTTATTGTCCAGGCGGTCAGTTTTGAGTACAGGAAAAAGCCTGCCAATTTCCTTGGAGCAAAGGTGTATGAGATATTCCTTTTTCTGAATGGCAGCGTTGGCATACTGCTTATAGGAGCTGCTGTCGGCACATTTTTTACAGGTTCCAACTTTGTGCTGAACAGCTATAATCTTGTTACCTGGACAACCCCTTTGAGGGGACTTGAGGCTGCCTTCAGCCTCTTTAACCTCTCCATGGGACTTTTCCTGGTGTTCCACGCAAGGACGCTTGGAGCCATGTATCTGGTAAACAATATAGATTTCACAGGCAGGGAGGACATGGAACAGCGGCTCAGAAAGGCGGCCCTGGTCAATCTTGTCTGTTCCCTTCCTTTTCTGCTTTATATCCTTGCAAGTTTTGTCTTCATGGATGGTTATGCGGTTAACCCTGAAACAGGCTCGGTCTCAATGGAGGCAGGTAAATATATACACAATATCATGGCCATGCCTGTTGTCGCCGCGTTGCTTCTGGTTGGGTTGCTCCTCGTAATATACGGAGTTGCGGCTACATCGTTTATGAACAAACGGTCAGGGATATGGTTTGGCGGCTTTGGAACAGTTTTTACAGGACTGGCAATATTTTTTACAGCCGCGTTCAATAATACGCCCTTTTATCCTTCAAAGGCGGACCTGCAGTCAAGCCTGACCATATTCAATGCCTCAAGCAGTCATTACACCCTGACGGCAATGACCTATGTGGCCTTTATCATACCTTTTGTTCTGGCCTACATTGCCTATGTCTGGTACCTCATGGATTCCAGACGTCTTTCAGAGAATGAACTTACAGGCGAGCATGAGGCCTATTGAGGCGGTTTTTCATGCAGGCAGGTTTCTCGGCCATCCTTGATGTCCTGACCTGTCTGCATCTGTAGATTATGATGAAAATAAAAAGGAGATGCATCTTATGACGGCATTATTGATAATATCCTGGATAGTCCTCCTGGCGGTTTCCTACAAGGGTGCCTGTTTTGCCCTGGAGAAAACCGGACTGCTTTAAGATGGTTGTTTGATAACAGGGCATCCTTGCCCTGTCGCATGAAAAAGGCGCTTTAAGGCGCCTTTTTTTTTCTTCTCCCCTTGACATGACAGATGTATTAAACTTTCATGTTGCACCGTCCGGACAGGTAATCGCTGATGTTGAAGCGTTTTCATTTTGATGAACATAGCTGATGCCATCGTCAGAATCTGTTGAAATATGAAAATGAGATGGTGATATCTGGCCGGTCAGTTTTGTGCATATGGATATATGTTAACAGATTTAATAGGGGCGCCTTGCAGAGTTGCCTTTCGGGGCATTGCGGGTTTGCGCTGAACCAGCTTTGTCCGGGGAGCCTCAGAGATTGTGGAGTAGGCAATGGCAGAAAAAAACAAGTGCAGTTCGTGTTCTGTGGAGGGTTGCAAGTCAAAGGGGCAGGGTGGGGCTGACGCAGCCTGTCTTGACCATATCAAAAACAAACTGGTGGTTATGTCAGGCAAGGGAGGAGTCGGCAAAAGCACTGTTGCGGTAAATATCGCCATATCCCTTGCAAAGGCAGGGAAAAAGGTGGGGCTTCTTGATGTGGACATACATGGGCCGAGCGTTCCCCGCATACTTGGTCTCAAGGGGCAGAAGGCCAAGCTCATGGAGCCGTGGCTCATCCCTGTTAAGTGGAGCGAGAACCTGAAGGTGATGTCCCTTGGCTTTCTGCTGCCGGATGAGGATGAGGCGGTTATCTGGCGAGGACCTGTAAAGGGAGGGCTTATCAAACAGTTTATTGAGGAGGTGGCCTGGGGAAACCTTGATTATCTTGTGGTTGACTGCCCGCCAGGCACCGGGGACGAACCCCTTTCAGTCCTTCAGATACTCGGCAAGGATGCAAGGGCAGTGTTGGTGACGACACCGCAGGGGGTAGCAATAGACGATGTAAGGCGTTCCGTGACCTTTTGCAAAAAGGTGGGGAACCCCATTGCCGGAATCATAGAAAATATGAGCGGTTTTGTCTGTCCTACCTGCAAGGATACGGTTGATGTGTTTGGCGCGGGTTCAGGAAAAAAACTTGCTGAAGAGACAGGCACAGCTTTTCTTGGCGCCATTCCCCTTGACCCCGGCATGGCCAGGGCAGGCGATGAAGGAAAGGTCTATATGGAAATGGACGGGGATCACCCAACAGTGAAGGCTGTAAACAAAATTGTCAATCAGTTGTGATGCGTTATAAAGAAAGTTAATATTTTGATGAAATATCTGGCTGGCTGCGCTTTGACTCTAAGGAGGGCAGCGCAGCCGGCCAGCAAACAGGAAGTATGTATAATCTGTTGAAATCAGAGTTTTTTCTCTTCTTTTTTGATTTCCTTGAGTTTGCTTTTGTAATATTTCAAACATTTGTTGATAAAACGTTTTCTGCTAAAGGATGATGTAAGATCTGTCCGTTCCACAGGGGCATCCCAGCACGCAAGCAGTATCAGCTTTGGTGGAAGATTCATGTCCATCAAGCATTTGATTTTACTTTCATAATAATCACGCCTTGCCTGGCATATCGCTTTTTTGTTGGATGTAACTTCCGGTATAGGAAGCACTTCCACAGTGTTGAGGGATCTGTATATCATGGCACATACCTCCGTTTGATTAATTGTTTGTCTGTCAGTAAAAAGTTAATGCAAAATGTTTGCCAATCCAGGTGCGAGATTCATTATATATGCATAACGTCATGGGGTATTTGCCGATATGGTTCAGACCCGAATGGCGGTCAAAGGGCTGCCTTCTGTGGTGCTTTCAAGATCGGAGACAGCAGACCTGATCCGAACTACCTTGTATTCCTTAATCCATCGGTTACTACAATTTGCCTTGTTTTTTTAAGACCGTATCATTTGGAATTCCGTCACCTGTTTTTTTCTTTTATTTATACGTGGACAGTTTCCCTGTCAATGATTTTGTCGTGTTGTTTTTTTCTGTGAAACCCCTTTCATCTTCAGTGGAAACAGTATAAAACAATACATTATGTCCGGGGAGATAATATCAGTAAATATAGATGTCCAGAGGAGGCGAAAACATATAATTCAGCGTCTGGATGCCCTTCCGCCTCTTCCGGCTGCGGCCCAGGAGGTGCTTACGGTTGTTGCTGGCGATCCGGCGAATATATCACGTCTTGAGCAGATTATCATGCATGATCCGGGACTTTCGGCAATGCTTCTCAAGGTCGCCAATTCACCTGCCTACTATCCCCAGACACCTGTTACAACTGTTCATAGGGCTATTGTGCTTCTCGGTTTTTCAGAGGTGAAAAACATAGCGTTGAGCCTGAGCATATCAGGTATGTTCAAGAACAGGAAATCATCAACGGGTTTTGACAGGCAGGGTTTCTGGAATCACTCCATTGCAACTGCAATGATTGCCAGGATCATCGCAATGGAGGCAGGGGAAGAAGAACAGGACCTTTTCTTTACGGCAGGTCTGCTTCACGATATAGGACGGGTCGCGCTGGAACTCTGTTTCGAGGAAGAATTCAGTGGGATCATTGCCAGGGCCGAGGAGACAGGTTCATGCCTGCTGAAGGCGGAACGGGAGGCACAGTTGCCACACAATCTTATTGGTTACTGGCTTGCACGCGGATGGGAGCTTCCGGAGATTTTTTCAGAGATAATCCTGACCCATCATCTTCCTGTCAGGCATAAGAAAATGACCAGGCAAGGGGCTCTGGTGCAGCTTGCTGACCAGATAGCGCATCATATGGATATAGGGGTTTTCCCTTCTCCGCCTGCCAAGAGGGCTACCCTTGCCAATTACATCGGACTTGGAGCGGTGCAGCTTGCGCTTCTGGAGGAGCAACTGGAACAGATCGGAATGCTCACGGAAACAATTACAGATTCACTGGAGTAAAACAGATGCCCCCTGCAGAGCAGAATGATATAATAGCCTGTCCCGGCTGTGATCTTCTTCTTGAAGATTCAGGAATTCCCCAGGGCATGTCCGCCTTCTGTCCGAGATGTGGTTGCAGACTCTATTCCAGCCTTGAGGCAAGCGTTGACAAGACCCTTGCCATCTCCATTACAGGCCTGATACTC
Source organism: uncultured Desulfobacterales bacterium (assembly GCA_964469365.1). Taxonomy (GTDB): domain Bacteria; phylum Desulfobacterota; class Dissulfuribacteria; order Dissulfuribacterales; family QOAL01; genus CAYXYO01. The sequence continues at coordinate 5,605 of CAYXYO010000277.1, forward strand.
TATTTCCCTGCCGTGTTGCTTCCTCTTATCACATTGGACACATTGGGATTGAAGGGCGCTGGCAGCATACTTGACAGCATGTTGGTGCTTTTTGAATCGGGTTTTTATTTTGTTGCTGTAATGGTGTTCCTCACAGCCCTGTTTTTCCCTTTTATGCGCTTTTTTCTTATGTTCATTGTATCCTTTCTTCTGAAATTCCGCATAAGATGCCGGTGTCTCCACATACTGCTCAGAACCTATATGCACATTGAAGAGTGGGGCATGCCGGAAGTCTATATGATCAGTGTGCTTGTGACTATTATCAAGATGTATCACATGGCGTCAATTGAGTATGATATGGGTTTTTTCTGTTTTACCCTTTTTATGTTAACGGCTGTAATACAGTCCATCTGTTTTGACAGACGCAGATTCTGGGAAATTGTGGAGTCAGAAGGCATGGCTGTCTCAGGTAAAAAGAGCAGACTTGCCTGCTGCCTCGAATATCTGAAGAGAAAGGGGCGGATTCGCAAACCCGTTTTTGCAATGGCTGCCGGAATTGCCCTGTGCCATGACTGCCACGGCCTTTCATGTCTGCGCGAATCCGGAGGCAGGATAGCTGAAAAGGCAGCCTGTTTCAGGTGCGGCGCGCCGCTTCATTTCAGAAAGCCTGCCAGCATGGAATACACATTGGCATTTCTATTGACAGCAATCATACTTTTTTTCCCGGCCAACCTGATGCCCATGATGAAGGTCGATTACCTTGGGGTCGCCCAGTACTCCACCATAATGGATGGTATAATATATTTTTTTGAGGAAGGCTCCTATGGCATAGGGGCTGTTATCCTGATTGCGAGCATCCTTGTTCCCATGTTCAAGATAGTTGGTATAATCATGATACTCTGTTCAATACACTTCAGATGGCATAGCTGGCTGAGGCACAAGGCAATGATGTTCAGGTTTATAGAGTTTGTGGGCAGGTGGTCAATGCTTGACGTGTTTGTGGTCGCCCTGCTCCAGGCAATTGTGAATTTCGGCTTTCTGACTTCAATTGAAGCGGCGTCAGGGGCCACCTATTTTTCAGGGGTGGTGGTAATGACAATGTTTGCGGCGATATCCTTTGATCCAAGGTTGTTGTGGGATGCCGGCGCGGATTCTCCGAGGTAAGGTGTAAATGGAAAAGGTAGTGGCAAAAAAGAAAAAGAAGATTTCTCCGGTATGGATACTGCCAGTGGTTGCCATGCTGATAGGCGGCTGGCTGCTTTACAAGAGCATACATGACGCCGGAATAGAGATAGTGGTGGAATTCAGCACCGCAGAGGGGGTTACTCCAGGGAAGACCAGGGTAATATACAAGGGAATACCCGTTGGCCTGGTACGCAAGGTTGAGGTCGGGGACGGCCTGGACGCAGTCAATATTATTATTGAAATGGACCGGCGTACAGAATGCGGACTGGTGGAAGACACGAAATTCTGGGTGGTCAGGCCCGAAGTCTCGGCCGGAAGGATCAGCGGCCTTGAAACCCTTTTGTCCGGGAGTTACATAGCTGTGCAGAGGGGTACGTCAAATGTGCCTTCAAGACATTTCAAGGGTCTTGTGGAGGCTCCGGCCATTCCGCCGGATGCGCCAGGACTGCATATTTCCCTTGTGACTGAAAAACTGGGCTCCATTCAGAAGGGTTCAAATCTTTTTTACAAGAATATAGTAGCCGGTTCTGTTCAGGATTATCACCTCGAAAGTGATGGTCGTGTAATTATCGACGCATATATAAAACCTGAATTCAGTTTCCGGGTAAACAGCGGCACAAGGTTCTGGAACTCAAGCGGCATTACCGTAAAGGGGGATCTCTCCGGTTTTAAACTCCAGGTTGAAAGTCTCGCGTCACTTATTTACGGTGGCATCTCATTTGCTTCGCCGGATAAGGACAATTTTTATGAGCCGGTGAAGAACGGCCACGTTTTTTCCCTTTATGACGACTATGATGCTGCCCAGTACGGGATTCCCATGACCCTGCTCCTTGACAGCGCGGAAGGCTTTGTTGAAAACGTGACAAAGGTGGTTTACAGGGGCGTTAACCTCGGCACTGTGAAACGGATTGTAATTGATGAGAACAATAAAAATGTGATCAGGGCCGAGATACTGCTTGACCCTGTTGCAAAGGGCATTCTCAGGGAAGGCACAAGGTTCTGGGTGGTAAAGCCGTCCCTTTCCATTAACAGGGTTGATAACCTTGATACCCTGATAAAGGGTTTCTATATAACCTTTGAGGCGGGTGAAGGGGCTTACAAGGACACCTTTGTTGTCCAGGCGCCGCCAAATTCCACATTGAACCCCCCGATAGGTAAAGAGTTCAGGGTGGTTTCCAGAGATTCCGGTTCGCTCTCGCTGGGTGCTCCGGTGCTGTTCAGAAAACTTCAGGTGGGAGAAGTGACAGGCTTTGACCTTGACTCAACAGGAGAAAAGGTTATTGCTGACTTTGTGGTTTACGACCGTTACAGCCACCTTGTCCAGAAAAATTCCGTTTTCTGGAATATCAGTGGAATTGATTTCAAGGCCAGGCTTTCCGGCGTCAAGCTCAGAACAGACAGCCTCAAGGCGCTGTTCGCCGGAGGCATAGCCTTTCTGAATCCTGAAAAGGCAAAGTCAGGGCAGGCTGCGGCCAATACGCTGTTCAGGCTTTATGACGGTTATGACGAGGCTATTGAGCATGTGCCGTGTCTGCGGCCAAGGGGACTTTCCCTGATACTCAAGACAGCAAGTCTTGAATCCATAGGGATTGGAACTCCGGTGCTCTTCAAGAGAATCAAGGTCGGAGAGGTTACCGGCTTCAGACTTGATGAAAATGGTCGGGACCTTATTGTAAACCTGTTTATAAAGGAAAAATACAGCCATTTTGTAACGACCGGCAGCAGGTTTTTCAATGTCAGCGGCATAGAGTTGTCTGGCGGTTTGAACAATTTTCATGTTGACACAACAAGTCTGGAGGCCATTGTGTCAGGCGGTATTGCCTTCCAGACCTCTGAAGGTGGTGAAAAGGTAAAACAGAATCATCTGTTCAGGCTTTACAGCTCCAGGGCAGAGATGGAAAATGCCAGGGGCGTGGCCCTGAAGATCGGGCTTCCAGGCAATGTTGATATCAGAGAGGGAGCTGAAATACGTTATATGGGGGTCAAGGTAGGTTCCATAGTTGGTATTGTCCTGACAAGGGATATGAAATCCGTTATGGCTGAGGCGGTTCTTGACGCCGATGCGGAACATCTGTGCCGTTCAGGAACCAGGATAAGGGTGGTAACAGCGGAAGTGAGCCTGAATGGCATAAAGAATCTGGGAACACTCGTCTCCGGGAACTATCTTGAGATAGAACCCGGAGAAGGAAAACCGCAATATGAGTTCAGGGCCGAGACAGGGGCCCCTGTTGTTGACACCGTATCAGACGGTCTGAATATAATCCTTGAGGCCCCTGGACTTGGTTCTCTCAAGAAGGGTTCGCCGGTCTATTACCGTCAGGTTCCGGCAGGCAGGGTTACCGGTTTTGAGGTCTCCCCTGATTCAAACAGGGTCTGGATTCATGTGAACATACTTCCCGTCTTTGTGCCTTTGATACGGGAAAATACACGGTTCTGGAATGTCAGCGGCATTTCTGTTGACGCAGGCATCTTTTCAGGAGTTCAGATAGATACCGAGACATTGGAGGCAATTATAGCGGGAGGTATTGCCTTTGCGACCCCTGGCGGTGAAGAACTTGCGGACAGGGTGGAGCAGGAACATCATTTCAGGCTGTTTGATGAGGCGGAAGATGACTGGATTGAATGGGAGCCGGATATAGAGTTGGCAGAATGGTAAAAGGCTGGCAGGGTTTTTGCCGGGTGTTCATACAGCAGGGGCGGCCAGGGACGGTCGCCCCTGCTGATTTTTGACCTGTATCGTGGGTCGGGACGATGAAAACGGGATGAGATGCGGGATAGTGTAAAACATATCAGGGAACTGCTTGACGCGGGCAGCGGCGTGGTGTTAAACGGTCTGAACAGCCCGTCCGCTGCCTGGTTCATATCATCGGCGGCCGCTGGCCTGAACGGCGCGGCTGTCATTGTAACGCCTGACCAGCAGGCGGCTGACAGGTTGGTCGCTGACCTCTCCTTTTTTTCGGAAAAGGAGCTCCTTTCCTATCCATGTCATGACACTTTTCCCTTTGCGCCGGTGTTGCCTTCTCCAGAGGTTACGGCCGCGAGGCTTGGCGTTCTTCATCGTTTGTCAGAGGGAAACAGCGCGGATGTGCTGCTTGTGATGCCTGCACAGGCCCTGGCCGAGCTTACCATTCCGCGCGCCGTTCTGAACGCCGTTTCCGAATATGTGGAGGCAGGAGAGGAGTGCGACAGGGACGCCCTTCTTGAGTGGTTTCCAAAATCAGGCTATGAACATGTTTCCATTGTAAGCGCGCCTGGTGAATTCTGCGCCAGGGGAGGTATTGTGGATTTTTTCCCGCCAGGCACAGGGCAGCCGGTACGCCTTGATTTTTTTGACAATATCATTGAGGAAATAAGACTTTTTGATCCCCTCACCCAGAGATCAGGCGGTCATATTGAATCCCTTGTTATCATTCCTGCCTCGGAGGTCATCTTCACCCACAGGGAGATGGAGGGAATAACAGGCGATATCATATCTGCCGGGGGACGTCTGGACTGGCCTGGCAATGAGATAAACAGGCTTATACAGTCTGTATCTTCCTTCAGGATTACTGAACAGTCAGGCATGTTGCTGCCCATTGTTTACCCTGAACATGAATCCATTGTTGCCTATATAACAGGATTGCCCCTTTTTGTAATGGCGCCAACAGATGTTGAACTGGAGCTGGAACAGTTTCTGAAACGGTTTGAGGAGGCATGGGAAGGGGCACGCATGGAGTGCAGGACCCTTGTTCCTGCCGGGGAGGGTACCCTTTCCCTGGAGACAATACGAAAGGGGCTGTCCCGGTCAGCCACCTGCTTTATAAATCTCGACGTCATCCCCGACAGGGAGATGAACCTGGCTGCGTCTGTTGCTGATTTGCCTGTTTTTGAGACCGATATGACGCCGCCTGAACTCCCTGTGCACAAACAGGGCAGGTGGAAGGGAGAAGAGCTTTTTGCTCCTGTTGTTGAAAAGCTGCTCCAGCTTGTGGAACAGGGCAACAGGGTGGCCATTGTGCTTCATGGCGAACATCAGGCAAAGAGGGTGCTTTCACTGTTTCAGCACTATGATGTTGATATCCCGGCGACCTTTCCATCTCTGCCGGAATCTCCGCCTTCCCTGTTTTTCCATCCGGAAAAAGAGGGAATTTATCTGTTCCGGGGCAGGCTCTCCGGCAGTTTCATGGCGGCTGGTCAACATCTTGTGGTGTTGACTGAAGATGCCATATTCCAGTCAGGTCTCAGGAGACGCAGGGAGCCGTACAGACGCCCTGACCATGAGTCAGTTACATGGAGTGATCTCAAGCCCGGTATACATATTGTGCACAAGGATCATGGCATCGGCATCTACAGGGGGCTTGTACGCATGGAAACAGGGGGGATAGCCGGTGAATATCTGCTCCTGGAATACCTTGGGGGCGACAGGCTCTATCTTCCGGTGGACAGACTGGCCCTGGTTGGTAAATACCGGGGCGTTGAGGGACAGGAACCGCGTCTTGACAAACTTGGCGGGGCGGGGTGGAAGTCAAGGACCGGAAAGGTCAGGAAGGCCATTCACGCGGTTGCCCATGAACTTGTTGAGCTGTACGCGGGCAGGCAGGTGAGAGAGGGATACGCATTTTCCAGGCCGTCGGCCATGTACAGACAGTTTGAAGCTGAATTCCCATATGAGGAGACAGCCGACCAGCTTGTTGCCATTGAGGAAATTCTCAGTGACATGCAGGAGAGGCGTCCCATGGACAGGCTTTTGTGCGGTGATGTGGGATTTGGCAAGACAGAGGTGATCATGAGGGCTGCCTTCAAGGCCGTGGAAGACGGCAAGCAGGTCGCTGTGCTTGTGCCCACGACACTCCTGGCAGAGCAGCATGAGAGGACCTTCAAACGCAGGTTCAGACGTTTTCCTGTGCGGATAGAGGCCCTGAGCCGCATAAAAAACAGGAAGGAGCAGACCGCGACTGTAAAAAACTGCGCCTCGGGTATTGTGGATATTGTGATAGGCACCCACAGACTGTTGCAGCAGGATATACGTTTCAGGGACCTGGGGCTTCTTGTCATCGACGAGGAACACAGGTTCGGGGTTGCCCACAAGGAGAAGCTCAAAAAGATGAGGCAGGATGTGGATTGTATATCACTTACAGCCACTCCCATTCCCCGCACATTGCAGCTTTCACTCCTCGGCATAAGGGATATGTCCACAATTACAACGCCGCCAGGCAACAGGATGGCTGTAAAGACATATCTCTCCGGCTGGAGCAATTCCCTTGTAAGGGGCGCCATAAGGAATGAACTGGAGCGTAATGGGCAGGTCTTTCTTGTTCATAACAGGGTCAAGGGCATAGAAAGCATGGCTGAAAGCGTGGCACGTCTTGTGCCTGATGCCCGCGTTGAGGTGGCGCACGGACGGATGGACGGCAGGGAACTTGAGGAGATAATGCTCCGTTTCGTAAGGGGAGAAATAGACTGTCTTGTTTCCACAACCATTATTGAGTCAGGCATTGACATACCATCTGCCAACACAATTATCATAAACAGGGCTGACAGAATCGGGCTTGCCGCCCTTTATCAGCTCAGGGGACGGGTTGGCAGAAGCGTTGAACAGGCATACGCCTATCTCATTGTGCCTGAACTTTCCATGCTGTCACCAACAGCAAGAAAACGCCTCTCAGCAATTATGGACATCTCAAGAAGCGGTGGAGGTTTCAGGCTTGCCATGAAGGATTTGCAGATAAGGGGCGCTGGCAACATCCTTGGCGTATCCCAGTCCGGCCAGATAGCGGACGTGGGATATGACCTCTATCTGGATCTCCTCAAAAAGGCCATTGATGAGCTCAGGGGCGTTGAGCTTAAGGAAAAACCTGAACCAGAGGCAAATCTTAACATCCCGGCGCTGATTCCCGATGACTATGTGCCTGACATAGAGCAGCGTCTCCATCTTTACAGAAAATTTTACATGTTGACAGATGAGCATGAACTGCCTGTTATCCTGGAAGAGATGGAAGACCGTTTTGGCGCTGTTCCTCAGGAAGTCAGGAATCTTGCCGGACTGGTCTCCATAAAGCTGATGCTTGGCAGGGAAAATGTGGTCCGGCTTGACAGGGCGTTGTCAGGTGGCAGCCACCGCATAATTATCACCTTCAGTCCTGACGGCCCCCGTAATCCCGAGGCTGTCATTGCCGCTGTATCTTCACGGAAAAAGTGGAAGCTGCTGCCTGACAACCGCCTCGTAATTGAAATAGCAGGGGCCACCGAACCTGAAGCCGTTATTGCCGCGGTAAAAAACGGCATTATGACCCTTCGGGACGCCCAGGGATAGAAAGATGCCATGCCTCTGTTTGGAGGGAACCCGTCTGTTTTGCCGGCAGACAGATGTGGTCAACAGTGAGCATCACGGCGTTATGCAATGCAAGAGCTCCAGAGCCTGGCTTGGACCTTAAACAGGGTGCTGAAAATGTAAGGTTAAGGCATCCGTCGCCTTGTTGATCTTATTTCCACTGCTGTTTCTCTATCTGGTCAATAAGGTATTGGAGTTGCCGCCTGTTTTTACCCTGACCGGCCATCTCCTTTCTGATTTTTTTTACAGCATGTTGTACTGTGGCATGGTCACGATTGAACTCCCTGCCAATGGATTCAAGGGATGCGTCAGTGTACTTTCTGGAGAGATACATGCCGATCTGCCTGGGCCAGGCTATGGCTTTTTTGCGGGATTTTGACTTTAATTCCGCAACATTGAGTTTGAAGTGTTTGCATACAAGCTCTCTTATGGCCTCGATTGTCAATTCGGCAGGTTCGCCAACAATTTCATGGAGTACTTCATGGGCCAGTTCAAGGTTGACAGGACGTTTCAAAAAGGAGGATTTGGCAATCAGCCCTACAACCGCGCTTTCAATCTTTCTTATATCGCCGGTAATATGCTGTGCCAGAAGTTCAATCACTTCACCATCGAGGTTTATGCCCTGCCGTTTCGCCTTGCGTTCAATAATCCTCTTCCTGGTCCTGAAACCCGGAGGATTTATGGATGTAATCAGGGCGCTTCCAAGACGCGACCCCAGGGTGTCGTTTATCCCCTCTATCTCCCGTGGAAACCGGTTTCCTGTAAATATCACCCTCTTGCCCTGTTCAAGCATGGGGTCCAGGATGTTTGCGAGCTCTGTCTGGGTACGCTCCCGTCTGGCAAGGTTGTGGACATGTTCAAGCAGGAGAATGTCACATTCCTTGTGATAATGTTCCTTGAAACTGTCCATGGTGTTTCCCCTGATTGCCTTTATCATCTGTGAGGTAAACTCGTTTGCCGTTATGTAGCAAAGGCGTTTGCCTGGCTCCTTTTCAAATATATGGTGTCCGGCTGCCTGCATAAGGTGGCTCTTGCCAAGGCCTGAACATGCGTGCAGAAAGAGGAGCTTGCCGTTGCCCAGGCTCTCACCGTTGCTGACCGCCCTGCATGCTGAGTAGGCGAGCCTGTTGCTTTCGCCAACAACAAATTCGTCAAAGGTGAAATCCGCGCAGAATGTGGGCCTTGGCAGTTCAGCCGGAGAGAAGCGGGGAAGGGTCATCTGGTGCCTTGCTTCCTCCCTTACCCTTTCCATGGGATTTAGCCTGATTTTCCAGTCAACCCCGTTTATATGCATGGCATCTGCTACCAGCGGCAGATACTGCTCCTGTATCCATGATGCGTAAAACTGGTTGGGACAGTTTATTATCAGGGTTTCATGGTCTGAGCGGCAGTATGACAAGGGGGTAATCCATACCCTGAAACTCTCCTCTGAAAGCCGTTCCTTTAAAATCGCCCTTATCTCACTCCATATCTGCTTCATAATATCTGGTTATCCTCAATTTTAGAGCCAGTACCAGTCATGGCCGGATCATGCGCAAAAAACCATTATTTGTCAAAAAACAAATTTTTATCTGATTTTGCTGAAATAAGAAAAATTTTTCCCTCCCGGAAAACATACTGAATGTATGATGGTCGTCCTTTTAATACATGGTTCGCCTCAGGTCAAATTAAAAGATTTGGAAATTTCACGAGCATGTTAACAGTATGTTACCTGCAGGTAATTCACTGTTTTTTATATGGATTATTCTTGCGGAAGGTTTTAACTATCCAACAAGATAAGAAAAAACACAGATTGCCGAAAGCGATTGAAAATTAAGAAATTATCCCTTGCCAAAGGGGTATCTTTCAAAGACAAAATTTATGCGTTCTCGTATTTTCTTTGTTTTTCGACCGTTTTCACCAAAAAATAAAAGATAACTTGAATATAAAAAGTAGATATTAGCATGCTGACATATTGTTTTTTCATGGCTTATGATGCTGTAGCATGTTGCGGTATCCATTTTTTTCTATGGGATGAAGTGGCCTTCAGATTATCGTCCGTTGGATTCCCGAACATAGCGACTCCACGCATATAGCCACTGAATGGTATATTCCAGGTAGTCAAAGCCAGATTGAAATGACAATTTTTTTTATTGTTCCATATATCCTTTACGAAGGCACAGACGGCAAAGGGTGTAACTATTGCCCATGGCATCACTTGTTCAGGCAGTTTTATTATATAATATATGACCATTAAGGAGAGGTACTGTCCAGCTATCAGACAGAAGCATATTCGCGCCAATGCCGGCTACCCTTACTTCATCCGGTGTCCAAAGGGGCCTGGCGTCCAAAAAAACGAGAAAAACAGAGACGGCAAAAAGTAAAATAAAGGAGAGATCATAACCCCGGGGGATAATACCTTTTGCCAAGGCAAACGTGATGGTTTGAGAGATAATATATTGAATATATTGTCGTTACCATATGTTTTCATGCCCAAGGTAGTACTCACTTAGTATCACGTTGTTTAATAATTATTATCTTCGTCAGTTTTTGTTCCTGTTGCATATTTGCAGTAATCATTTGCAATTTTTTCCTGTTTTTAACGCATAAACATTACCGGAACATTGCCGGTATATGATTTTTCAGTAATTTCTGGATTGTTAGAGGGTGAAATTGACAGTAATAATCAAGGGGTAACTTACAAGATATGCTGTTTTTTCGTTTTTTTACTTCTTCTGTCCGGTCCTGTGCCGCTTTGTCCACTTAATGAGTAAAAATGTCTTTTTCTAAATATTCTACATGGGCTGAATCAATATCATGCAAAATTGTAATCCTGGCGTAATGTTCAGGTAATCTTTGAACATTAAGTAATAAGGTGAAATGGAATCCATGCCAGGATTGCGGTCTGTTTATTTTTTTATATCTGCGGGAGAATCACATGAAAATTTTAGTGCTCGGCGTGAACGGTTTTATCGGCAGTCATCTTGCCGCACGCATAATCAGGGATACTGACTGGGAAATATTTGGGATGGATCTCTCCTGTGACAGATTGGGAAGAGATGTTAATCACCCCAGGGTTCATTTTATTGAAGGTGATATAGCAATCAACCGGGAATGGATCGAATATCACATAAAAAAATGTGATGTGTGCCTGCCCCTCGTGGCAATTGCCACCCCTGCCACCTATGTCAAGGATCCCCTGGCAGTTTTTGAACTGGATTTTGAACAGAACTTGCGCATAGTGAGACAGTGTGCCCGTTATGGCACGCGTGTCATATTCCCGTCCACAAGTGAAGTGTACGGAATGTGTCAGGATGAGACCTTTAGTGAGGAAAAAAGCAATTTCACATACGGTCCTGTTCATAAACAGCGCTGGATATACGCATGCGCAAAACAGATGTTGGACAGGGTAATCTGGGCAATGGGAATTCATCAAAATTTACAGTTTACTCTGATCAGGCCATTTAACTGGATAGGCCCAGGCCTTGATAGTCTTGAAACTCCAAAGGAAGGGTCATCCAGGGTAGTGACCCAGTTTTTGGGGAATATGCTTCGAGGTGAACCTGTAACATTAGTGGATGGGGGAGCGCAGCGTCGCTGTTTCACATATGTTGATGATGGACTGGATTGCCTGCTGAAAATCATAGAAAATGACAACAACTGCTGTGACGGAAAAATATTTAACATAGGCAATCCCATGAATAATTATTCAATACGTGAACTTGCGGAAATTATGAGGGATATACTCGGGGAATTTTCAAAACTTCTTGCGAACCCGGAGCGCAATGGGAGCGACAGGAGGTCATCTGAAAGTGGCCTCTCTTCTGATGCTCCCTGGAAGAAAATTGAATTCAGGGAGATTGCAGGAAAGGAATATTATGGCGCTGATTATCAGGATGTGAATTACAGGGTGCCTGACATAAGCAATGCG